>NZ_JBSFDA010000221.1:0-14306 GCF_053593675.1 Streptomyces sp. NPDC002156
GTCCGGCGTTTGAGGACGAGCGCGTTCAGCGCGATACGGGGGTTCGGGGGCGGAGCCCCCGATGGGGGTCCCCCCTCTGGGGGAGGGACGGGTAGGGGCGGCGGGGGCGAGAAAACCCACTCAGGACACCCACCCGCCTACTCGTTCGAGAACTCCTCCAGCACCGTCGCCCCCAACTCCCGCACGATCATCTCGTGCCCGGAAAGCGCGGACTCGTCGAGGTCCGGATCGTCGTCCTCGGGGACATCGTCCTCCGGGGCGATCGGCGGGGGTTCCGGAGCCGAGGCCCGCGGTGCCGGTGCCGGCGCGGATGCCTGGGGGCGGTGTGCCGGGGCCTGCGCGGGCGCCGGAGACGCGGGCGCGGGCTGCTGCTGGGGCGCGGGCGTCGCTGCGGCGCCGCCGTAACCACCGCCGCCTCCGCCATAACCGCCGGGCGCACCCCCTCCGCCGTAACCACCGGTCGCCGGAGCCGCCGGACCACCACCACCGCCGCCCGTCGGGTCGACGACCGCCTCGATCCGCCACTGGACGTTGAACTGTTCCAACAGCGCCTGCTTCAGCACTTCCTCACTGCCGCTGCTGGAGAAGTTGTCCCGCGCGCCCGCGTTCATGAAGCCCAGCTGGAGTGTGGTGCCGTCGAAGCCGCTGACCTGGGCGTTCTGGCTGAGCAGGATCCAGGTGAACCGGCGGCGGTTCTTCACCGACTCCAGGATGTTCGGCCAGAGCATGCGGGGGTCGAGGCCGCCGGGCACGGGGGCGCCGGCCGGAGCGGCGGGCGTCTGAGCCTGGGGGGGCTGGGACTGGGGCTGGGCGTAGGCCGGTGTCGATGGCGGAGCGGCTGCGGCGGGCGCCGGGGGCTGTCCGGTGCCCGCAGGGGTGGCTGTGGGCCAGCCACCGGGGCGCCGCCCACTGCCCGCGCTCGTCGCGGTGGGCCAGGCACCGGGAGCGGCTGGAGCCGGGGCGGGTGCAGCCGGGGCCGGGGCCTGAGGCTGGGGCTGAGGGGGCGGAGCAGACGCGCCGCCCGTGTCCGCCGTACCGGACACGCCACCGACGGACACGCCACCGCCACCACCGGACACGCCACCCCCACCGGCAACACCCGGCACACCAGGTGCACCCGACGCGGCAGGAGGCAAGCCCGGCGCACCCACAGCACCACCGACAACGCCACCAGCACCACCAGGCACCACCCCCTCGTACGCGGCGGGCACGCCGTGCGCGCCCGGCCCCGGCACGTACCCCATGGGGATGCCTGCCCCGCCCGTGCCCGCGGCCGGGCCGCCGGAGAAGTTGATGCCCCGCTCCAGCTTGTCGAGGCGGGCCATGACCGAGCGTTCGTCGCCGTACGCGGCCGGCAGCAGCACGCGCGCGCAGATCAGTTCCAGCTGGAGTCGGGGCGAGGTCGCGCCGCGCATCTCCGTGAGGCCGTCGTTGACGAGATCGGCGGCGCGGCTGAGTTCGGCGGCGCCGAAGACGCCGGCCTGGGCCTGCATACGCTCGACCACGTCCACGGGGGCGTCGATGAGGCCCTTCTCCGCCGCGTCGGGCACGGCGGCGAGGATCACCAGGTCGCGCAGTCGTTCGAGCAGGTCGGCGACGAAGCGGCGGGGGTCGTTGCCGCCCTCGATGATGCGGTCGACGACCTCGAAGGCCGCCGCGCCGTCCCCGGAGGCGAACGCCTCGACCACGGAATCGAGCAGCGAGCCGTCCGTGTAGCCGAGCAGGGAGGTGGCCATGGCGTAGGTCACGCCCTCGGCACCGGCGCCGGCCAGCAGCTGGTCCATGACGGACATGGAGTCTCGTACGGACCCCGCTCCGGAGCGGACGACCAGCGGGAGTACGCCGTCGGCGACCGGGATGTTCTCCTGGCCGCAGACCTCGCCGAGGTAGTCGCGGAGCGTGCCCGGCGGGACCAGCCGGAAGGGGTAGTGGTGGGTCCGGGAGCGGATCGTCCCGATGACCTTCTCGGGTTCCGTGGTCGCGAAGATGAACTTGAGGTGCTCCGGCGGCTCCTCGACGACCTTGAGCAGCGCGTTGAAACCGGCCGACGTGACCATGTGGGCCTCGTCGATGATGTAGATCTTGTAGCGGCTGCTCGCCGGGCCGAAGAAGGCCTTTTCTCGCAGGTCACGGGCGTCGTCCACACCACCGTGCGACGCGGCGTCGATCTCGATGACGTCGATCGACCCCGGGCCGTTGCGCGCCAGGTCCTGGCAGGACTGGCACTCGCCGCAGGGCGTCGGCGTGGGCCCCTGCGCGCAGTTCAGGCAGCGCGCCAGGATGCGCGCGCTGGTCGTCTTGCCGCAGCCCCGCGGCCCGCTGAACAGGTACGCGTGATTGACCCGGTTGTTCCGCAGCGCCTGCTGCAGCGGGTCGGTTACATGCTCCTGCCCGATGACCTCGGCGAACGACTCCGGGCGATAGCGGCGGTACAGCGCAAGGGACGACACGCATACGACGATATCGGCCCCCACTGACAGTCGGCCCCGCCCGCCCCCTCACCGACCTCGGCACCAACCAGGCCGAACAGGCGGCCGAGCGGGTCACCAGGCTGGTCGCGGCCGGCGTACGCATCGACGAAGTGCACATGTCCACGCTCCAACGCGCCCGCGAGACCACGTGGAACGCGACTTCGGCAGCTACAGCGGGCGCAACAAGAGCCTGGTGAAGAAGTCGATCGGTTTCGCCGGGTACACCGAGGCGTTCCACTCCCCGACCGGTACGCCGCCCGGCGGCGAGAGCTGGCAGCCCTCCGCCTCCTGACGACGCTGTTCCTGCGCGTACGCACGCACAGTGCGGGGCTCAGCCGGGACATGTTCAGCACCCAGAACACGCCCAACGTGTTCCTGTGGCTCGCGATGACGGCGGTGCTGGCCCCGACGACCGGCCATCACCCGTCGGTGATCGGCCTGGGTGTGGCGCTCGTCTTCTTCTACGCGGTGTACATCGACGAACGGGTCTTCCTTCACGCCCGCCGCCGCACTCTCGCCCCTGCGGCACCGGGTAAACAGAAGACCCCCCACGCACCCGCCAGAGCCAACCTACCCTTGCTGCCTTCCGGCCCTGGGGGAGTTCAGTCAGATAGCGCCGCGTGAGGGGCTGAGGCCCAGCGTACCTGATCGCAGGGGGCCCGAACGAGTTCGCAAGCACCCCCTCAGGTCATGTAATGTTCCCGGCGGAGGATTCGCCTAGTGGCCTAGGGCGCACGCTTGGAAAGCGTGTTGGGGGCAACCCCTCACGAGTTCGAATCTCGTATCCTCCGCCAGTGCCTCACCGGGCACGATGTCGAAGGGCCCCACCGTTCGCGGTGGGGCCCTTCGTCGTTCCCGGAGTTCGGGTCCTGCTCGTCGGCTACACGGCGACGAGGCGCACCTTGTCGCCGCAGAGCTTCGTCATGTCGTCGATGTCCGAGGTGAGCATGACGACCGGGCGGCGTTGGCGCAGCGCCGCCTCTGCCACGGCGGCGTCGATGGCGTATTTGTGACCGTCCAGCCCGGCGTTGATCAGCATGGCTGAGGCGGCCTTGGCCTCCTCGTCGCCGATGTGCACGATCCGCACGCCGGACAGGATCCAGGCGAGCCGTGCCTTGTCGGTCCGGCGGTGCGCCGCTTCGATGATGGTGAGCGCACTGATGACCACTTCCATGCCCCGCTTGCGAGCTTCGGCGACCAGGGCGACGACGGGCTCGTGATCGCTGACGAACTTCGACAGGCCCTCGCAGTCGAGAACGAGGGTGCCTTCGTGGCTCAGCTTGCGGCGGGCCACTGCCCCTCCTCGACGAACACCTCGTCGAAGACCTGGCGCGCCCGCTCCTGCTCGTGCTCGGAGATCGGCCCCTGACGGCGTTCGTAGTCGGCCAGGTACTCGTCCAGGATCTGGCCGCGCAGCTCACGCTCGACCGCTTCGGTGATGAACGCGGAGAACTCACGCTTGCCGACCCGTCGGCGGATCGCCTCCGCCGTCCCCTCAGGGAGGGAGAGGCTGACCCTGGTGGCTGGCCCTTCACCGACGCTGTAAGGAATCTCGCTCATGGGACCCGATTTTATCAAACGAGTAGGAATTAGGTCGGCATCGCTGAGGCGCGAACCGTCTTGGTTGCGGGCCGAGTCCTGCATCGGGCAGCCGGCGGTGGGTGCGATGGGTGCGATGGGTGCCCGGCCCGATGAGGCCCTTGCCAGTGCGGCGCGCGGCGTTCGACCATTCGCGTGAGTGGGGGTCCCGGTGTGGTCTTGCGTGACCTCTGAGGCCGACCGCGGGGGGACATCTTGTTACGGATCCACTTCACCGGCCAGGACCTGGAGAACATCCGGATCGCGCGGAGTCCCGATCCGCTCTGGGAGATTGTCTGCAGTCTGTGCCGGCTGCAGACGAAGGAGGGCGTCCTCGCCTTCGGCCCGTGGCGGCGGGAGGTCCGCGGACGGCTGGGACGCGACGGCCCGACCCGCCGGGCCGCGGTGGCGCTGCGCAGCCTGGTGCCGTACTCCGAGTACATCCCGGACTTCCTGACTCCGCCCGTGGAGGGCGAGAGCGTCAGCCTGCGGGACGGCATCGACCGGGTGCTGGTGACTCCGCGCCGCCAACTCCGGCACGAACTCGGCCTGTTGGCCTCATCGGGCACGCAACCCTTCGCGGGCCCTGCGCTGGCGCGGGGTGACGTGGAGGCGCTGCGGCAGTTGGGGAGCGGGCTGCGCATCTATCACGACGCGTTCCTGGAACCGGTGTGGGACCGGATCGGGGCGGCCGTGAGCGCGGACGTCGCCTGGCGCTCCCGCGCGCTGGTGACCGGTGGGACGCGGGCCCTGCTGGACACGTTCCGGCCGATGGCGGTGTGGCAGCCGCCGGTCCTCGAAGTGGACTACCCGGTCGAGCGGGAGCTGCACCTGGAGGGACGGGGCCTGCTGCTCGTGCCCTCGTACTTCTGCTGGCGGCGGCCGATCGCCCTCGTTGACGAGTCCATCCGGCCGGTGCTTGTCTACCCGGCCGACAAGACAGTCGTATCGGCATCGGCATCGGGTTCCGGCCTCGCGCCGCTCATCGGGCTGCTGGGCGCCACGAGAGCCGCGCTGCTCCACGAGGCGGCGGCGCGCGAGTGCGGTACGACGTCCGAGCTGGCGGCGGCGGTGGGTGTCTCCCTGCCCAGCGGGAGCCAGCAGTTGGCGGTGTTGCGGGAAGCGGGCACACCCGCGGGCGGCGCCGAATTAGCTCGATCGTGTGATGGTCCGCTTGCGAGCTTGCGGTGTCCTGGGCTGATCGGGTTAACGTGATCGTGCGACCTGGGACACCGGGTACGGCGTCAGCGTGCGGGGCCCCTGCTCTACCGGAGTGATGGTTCAGGGCCTCCCTGTCGCCTCTGGCCGTGCCCAATCGGCTGGGTCGTGAGGGAACTGGCCTCCCGGGCCCGGACCACGCACAGGATGCGTGTCGCCGACCTGGGGTCGAGTACGCCGGGGACCAGTTCGCCCAAGACCGTTCGGGGCGCGCGGCTGGCCGGGCTCACGCCCGCTCAGTCCCTAGGGACGGTACCACTGGGTCTACAACACCCGACAGCTGGACCGTGAAGCTGTGCACGGGCAGCAACGGCACGGGGTGCGGGACCGCCCTCCAGCCGGACTACCTCCGGTGGGCGAACCTCACACCGATCAACTCGATCCTCATCGAGCCGTAGTACACGGAGCACGGACGTCTCACCGTGAGGGGCCGGGATTCCGGCCCCTCACGAGATCGGACGGTCATGGAAACCTCGCGCAGACGTGTTCTCCTCGCCGCTGCGACCGCGGGGGCCTCCGGGGCCGTGGCGATCGCCGCCGCCGGTAGTGCCGCGGCCGCCGGCACGGGGCCCACGGACTGGATCGACGTGACCGCCGCGCCCTACGGGGCGACCGGCGACGGCAGTACCGATGACGCGCCCGCCATCAACGCGGCGCTGGCCGCGTGTCCGAGTGGCGGGGTCGTCTATCTGCCCGCGGGGACGTACGCGGTCGGGCAGCCCTTGGAGGTGCCGTCCGGGGTGACCCTTCAGGGGACCCACGGGAATCATCTCCAGCCGAGTCTGTCCTCGATCCGGCCTCGCGTGGACTTCTCCGGGCAGGGTGAGGGTGTCCGTCCGACTCCTGACGACCCCGGACTGAATCCCGCCGTCATACGGTTCCTGGACGAACAGACCTGGGACCACAACGTCCTGCCGGACGGCCACAGTTCCGAGCAGCGGGTCTTCGGTGTCAGCATCGACGGGTCCCGGCTTCCGGGGGGCCGGATGTTCAACGGTGACCTCGGGCCGAACGCCGGGAGCAACACGGTGGACGGGATCCAGGCGTACGGGCTCGTGCACAGCGTGGTGCTCCAGGACGTCTCGATCACGGGCGTCGGGGGCCGTGGCATCGCCGCCCCGCGCCACACCTCGTCGACGATCAGCCCCAACGGTGCCTACAGCTGGCGGGGGACCCGGATCGTCGCCAGTCAGTGCGGTGGGCACGGGTTCAGCCTGTCCATGACGGACTGCACCTGGATCGACCTGGAGGCGATCGGCTGCAGGGGGAGCGGGTTCTACGTCGCCAACGCGAGCAACTCGCAGTTCATCGGCTGCCGGGCCGAGTTCAACAAGGCCCACGGTCTGCAGGTGACCGGCACCTGGAGCAGTGGCACGGGCGCCGGCGGCTGCAGTTTCGCCAACTTCAGTACCGACCGCAACAACTTCAACGGTGTGTACGTGGACGCGCAGGGCACGAGCCCCGTCCTGTTCACCGGGCTCATGCTCCGCCGCGACGGCGGCAACACCCTCGCGGGCGGCGGGGGCTTCGCGGGCTTGAAGATCCAGGGCGCGACCGTCCCGGTGGTCGTCACCGGCGTCACCGTCTTCCCGGGTGTCGAGGACACCGGGGGCGGCGTCAACTCCCCGCAGTACGGCATCGCCGCCACGAGCGCCGCCTTCGTCTCGGTCACCGGCGGCTACCTCCAGGCCGCGCAGGCCCCGGTGCGGGACGGCGGATCCAACACGGTCTTCCACGTCGATCCCGCGATCGGCCGGATGTACGGGACCACTTCCGCCCCTCAGGCAGCTCCCGGCACTCCATGAGGGCGGTCCGTCCGTACAAGGACTCCGGACTCAGGACTCAGGGGAGCAGCGTGATCGCCCTCGCCCTGCCCAGCGCCCCCTCCGTCGGGATCGTGCGCACCCGCGTCGCGCGGTCGCCGATCAGGCGGGACAGGGCGGCGCGGTTCGGCTGCAGGCGGCCGTGGTCGAAGAGGAGCAGGGTGACCCGGGTCTTCGGGGGTGGGGGCGTACGGGCGTACTGGGCGTACGTGACCGCGTCGCAGCCCGAGTACCAGCCCGCCTCCGGTTCGTAGCCGGTGACCAGGAGGCAAGGGGAGTTCGAGGTCAGGTCTTCGGCGACCGGGACCGTCGAGCGGGCGAGGTGGGTCGGGCCCGGCATCGCTCCGTGGGCGACGACCTGGGTCGTACCGGCGGTGGTCAGGGCCGCCAGGGCCGCTACGGCGGTCAGCGCGCCCTTTCTCCAGGGCCCTGTCCGCTCCGCCACGGCCTCCACGCCCAGGATCGTGAGCAGGACGACCGAGAGGTAGACGAAGCGCGGTTCGCCGTCCGTCGCGAGACCCAGGACGACGAGGATCAGGACCGCCGTCGAGGCCAGGAAGACCCGGCGGGCGCCGCGCGCGGAGTCCCCTCGCGTACGCAGGGCGCTTGCCGCCAGGAGCAGGCCCGCCGTCATCACCACCGCTCCCAGGTCTCCGGCCAGGCGGTACGGGAAGATCGCCAGGTAGTAGACGAGGCCGTCGCCGACGTAGACGCGGTTGGCCTGGGTGCCCGCCCACAGGATCAGGCCGAACGGTGAGCCGGTGACCTGTGTGGCGTGGACGAAGTGGGGCAGCAGGCCGAGGGTGAGGACGGCCAGCGCGGCGGCCAGGCGGCGGCCCTGGGCCAGCCAGGCGCGCGGGCCGTACGCGAACAGCGCGGCCAGCGCGATCGCCAGGAGGTTGCCCGTGCTGCCGTAGCGGAGGTAGAAGGCGGCCACCGCCACGGCCGCCGCGAGGGGCAGGGCGCGGGAGCGGCGTACCTCCTGGGCGCGGGTCAGGAGGAAGACGACGATCAGCAACAGGCCTGTGGCGCCTATGTCGTTGAGGAACTGCGGTACGCGGCGCAGGAATCCGAGGCCCGAGAGCAGGAGGAGGGTCACGACCACCGCTCGGCGGGGTGTCGTCCAGCGGGCCGCTGTCAGGTAGGTCGCCGTCAGGGTGAAGAGGGTGAGCAGGAGCGCCGTCGTACGCAGGCTGCCCACGTCGTTGTGGAGGGCGAGGGCGAGGCGGCCGAGGGCCGGGAGTCCGGGCGGGCGGTACTCGCCCCAGCCCGCGTCGGGGGTGCCGTCGGTCCAGGCGCGGGCCTTGTTGGCGTACACCGCCTCCTCGTGTCCCAGGTACGGCTCGTGCTGCTGGAGGACCGCCCAGGCCGCGGTCGCCAGTGCCAGGACGGTCGCCAGGTATACCGGGGGTGGTATGCGGTGCAGTGCGCGTATCGCCCGTGCGGTGGGGTGAGGGAGGTCCGCGTGTGCCCACAGTGGGCGTGCCAGCCACCAGGCGGGGGCCGCTGCCAGCAGGAAGGGCCAGGGCTGCCAGCCGGGGAGCAGGGCGCCCAGGCCTACGACCAGCAGTAACTGCTGGGCCACGGCGGCCAGGGTCAGCGTGACGGCTATGGCCAGGGACGCGCGCGCGGTGGTTCCAATTGACATCAGGTTGACATCCCTGCCGTACCTCCAGCATGCTTCCATTAATGAATTAATACAAGCATGGTTCAAGCTTGGTTCAAGCATGGAAGGTGACGTGGTCGAGTTCCGGATCGACCGTGGCAGCGGTGTCCCGGCCTATGTGCAGATCGTCGAGCAGACCGAACGGGCGCTGCGGATGGGCACGTTGAAGGTCGGGGACAAGTTGCCCACGGCCAGGGAGGTGGTGGCGGCGACCGCCATCAACCCCAACACCGTGCTCCGCGCCTATCGCGACATGGAGCAGGCCGGCCTGGTCGAACTGCGGCGCGGGCTGGGCACGTTCGTGACGCGGTCGCTCGCCCGGCCCGGTGCGGAGGACGATTCGCCGCTCCGTGCCGACCTGGCCGAGTGGACCTCACGGGCTCGGGCAGCGGGGCTCGAACGCGCCGACGTCCTGGCCATGGTCACCGCCGCCCTGGACGCCCATGACAGGCAGAAGATCGAGGAGGACGCATGACCAGGGGCACCGGGGGCGACTCTCCCGCCGCGCTGCGCGCCACGGGGCTCGGGTTCCGGTATCGGGCGCGGGGTGAATGGGCCCTGCGGGACTGCGAGTTCACCGTGCCCGGCGGGCGGATCACCGCCCTCGTCGGGCGCAACGGTGCCGGGAAGAGCACCCTGTTGCAGCTGGCCGGTGGGCTGTTGCGGGCCGGGGACGGGGAGATACGGGTGCTGGACGCCGTACCGGGTACGCCCGAGGCGCGGGCCAAGGTCGCGCTGCTCACCCAGGAGAAGGCGCTCTACCCGCGTTTCACCGTGGCGGACACCCTGCGGATGGGCGAGAAGCTGAACGTCGAGTGGGACATGGGCGCCGCCGAGCGGACCGTCCGGGAGGGCGGCATCCCGCTCAACGTCCGCGTCGGTGAGCTGTCCCCCGGGCAGCGGACCCGGGTCGCGCTCGCCCTCGCGCTCGGCAAGCGGCCCGAACTGCTGCTGCTCGACGAGCCGATGGCCGACCTCGACCCCGTGGCGCGCGGCGAGATCATGGCGGCGCTGATGACCGAGGCCGCCGAGTACGGCACCAGCATCGTGCTGGCGTCGCACGTCCTGCCCGAGCTGGAGCAGACCTGCGACTGGGTGCTGCTGCTGCGGGGCGGCCGGGTCGAGCTGAGCGAGGACGCGAACGCGCTGCGCGAGAGCCATGTCCTGATCACCGGGCACGCCGACCAGGCCGACGCCCTGGCCGCCGGAGGACACACCGTCGTACAACTCCGGGTCACGGGGCGGCAGATGACCGCGCTGATCCGGCGACGCGGTCCGCTGCGCGGCGACTGGCATGTGGAGCGGCCCAAGTTGGAGGACATCCTGGTCGGGCGGCTCCGGGCGAACGACCCGGTGCTCCCCACGCCCGCCGCGCGGACGGAGGCCGCCGCATGAACAACTCCCTCCGGAGCAACCTTCCTTGGAGCAACTCCCCTCGAAGCAGCTCCCTTTGGAACGGCTCCCTCTGGCTCGCCTGGCGTCAGCAGCGCGTGCTCGTCGGTGTCGGTGCGGCCGTCCTGGTCGCCGTCGGTGCCATCGCCGCGTACTCCCGTGCGGGCATCCTGGGCGACCTGCGCAGCGGGCTGTTCGACCACTGCGACCCCGGGCCGCTGTCCTGCACGGGCGCCGGTACCGGGCTGCCCCTGCTGCTGGACATCGAGCCGCTGCGCTACCTCGGCGTGCTGAACCTCGCCCTGCCCGTCCTCATCGGCGTCTTCTGGGGCGCCCCGCTGCTGGGCCGCGACCGGGAACTGGGCACGCATCGCACGGTTCTCGTCCAGGGGGTGAGCCGCGGCCAGTGGTTCACCTCGCGGTTCGCCCTCGCCGCGGTGAGCACGGTGGTGCTCTCCGGGCTGCTCGCAGGAGTGTTCGCGTGGTGGTGGCGACCGGCCGCCGACCGCAGCTACGGCCTCTTCTGGTACGAGAACACGGCACTCGGCGGCTCGGGCCCGCGCGTCGTCGCGGCCGCCCTGTTCGGCCTGGCGGCCGGGACCCTGCTGGGGCTGCTGGCCCGCCGTGTCCTGGCGGCGATGAGCCTGACCCTCCTGGTGACCGGAGGGATGACACTCCTGCTGGAGTGGGCGCACCGGACCCGTCTGCTGGTCCCGCCGCGCACCTACATCAGCGCCGGAAGTGCCCCCAAGGAGCCCATGGGCGACAAGTGGTCGGCCGGCCACTACGGCCTGATCACCGCCTCCGGGCGCCGCGACGACGTCCTGAGCTGCCCCTACCCGTCCGGCGCCGAGCTGAGACGGTGCATGGCCGAGGGCGGGTACGTCTCCCGCTTCTACGAGGCGAATCCCGCCGGCGACTACTGGGCCTTCCAGTGGACCGACACCGCCGTCCTCGGCGGCCTCGCCCTGCTGCTCACGGCGGCCACGGTGCTGCTGCTGCGCCGACGCGTCTGACCGCGTCGGCGGCCCTGCCACCAGGCCATACCCCGGGGCTACCACCCCACCCCCCGGTTGTCATCCCCACACCCTGGGCCGACCCTTGTACGAAGGCCCTCGGTACGAAGCTCCTTGTACGACGGAGGTCGCATCACCATGCCCGCCGACACCAAGTCGCCGAAGAAGATCCGCAGCAACCGCGCCGCCCTCACCCACAAGGTCGGCTACGCCCTGCGCAACCCCGGCCGGGTCGCCCCGTACCTGCGCCGCGCGGGCCGGGACGCCTGGCTGCGGCTGAAGCACCCCGACCACGTCGGCTACTACCGGGCCGTGATGGCCGCCGACACGGCCCGCAGTCCGGAGGCCGCGGTCGGCAGCCGGACCCATGACCGCTGGCTGGCGCTCGGGCAGATGCAGTTCGACTACCTCGTCGAGCACGGGCTGCGCCCCGAGCACCGCATGCTCGACATCGGCTGCGGCAACCTGCGCGGCGGCTGGCGCTTCATCGAGCACCTCGACACCGGGCACTACTACGGCATCGACATCTCGCCCGACATCCTGGTCGCCGCCAAGAAGACGCTCACGGAGCGCGGCCTCCAGGACAAGCTGCCGCACCTCACCATCACCGGCGACCTCACCCTGGACTTCCTGCCCAGCGACCACTTCGACGTCGTCCACGCGCACAGCGTCTTCTCGCACTCGCCGCCGGACGTCATCGAGGAGTGCCTGAGCCATGTCGGCCGGGTGCTGACCGACACCGGCTTCTTCGACTTCACCTTCGACCGCACCGAGGGCACCGAACACCAGGTCCTGCGCGAGGACTTCTACTACCGCACGGAGACGCTCCTCACCATGGCCCGCCGCCACGGCCTGGAGGCCCGCTTCATGCAGGACTGGGAGGAACGCCCGCACGGGCAGTCGAAGATACGGGTGAGTCGCGCTCCGCTGGGTTAGAGGTGTGCGGCGGCGGCTGCGGACCGGCGTGGCCGGACCCCGCGTCCGCGGGATGATCCGCCGCATCCCTGGGTGCTCCGCCCCGGTCCCGGCAGCAGCGGGACGCCCCGTCGAGCAGACAGGCCGGGCCGGACAGCCGTACGGCAGGTAAAGGTCATCGGCCAGGACCGGCGAGCGCTGCCGCAATCCGGCGATGATCGGCTACTCCCGCGGTCCGTTGCGCCGGGGCGAGTGGGCCCCGCCGCAGGGGCGGAAGACGAAGAAGAAGTGCTGCCCCCCGGCCCCCCAACCGGCTCCGTCGACCGCACCCGGCCGCACCGCGAACCCCACCCGTCCCCGGCGACCTCTCCTCAGGCCAGCCTCGCCGTGAACCCCGGCAGATCCACCGTCGTCCGGATGCCCGGTGCCGACGCGCACACCGCCGGGACCGCGTTGACGGCGCGGTTCGCGGTGTAGCCCGGGGTCACCGAGGCCATCCGTTCCAGGGGGACCGCCAGGCGCATGTCGATGTCGAGGGGTGCGTCGCCCTCGACCGAGAGGTGCCAGCCCGTGGGACGGATGTCCCAGGCCGGGGCGAGGTCGGTCGTGCAGTACCAGGTCGCCTGGAAGCGGAGGAGTTCCTCGCCGTCTCTCAGGCCCGAGACCGTCATCCGCTGTGCCGCTACCGTGCCCGGCGGCAGCGTCCCGGCCGCGATCGTCGTCGGGCGGGGAGCCGTCGCGACCTCGCCCGACGCCACGACCGAGTCGAGCGGGAGGCCGAGGGCGTCCCCCAGCAGGCGTAGCGACGGGCCGAAGCTGTCGCGTACGTGGGACAGCCGGGCCTCGTCGAAGTCCGCGGGGGCGCTGCCGAACCCCATGACGTCGAACAGCATCCCCGGTGAGTCGCGGCGCGACAGGTCGGCGTACTCGTGGATGGTCAGGTGGTCCAGGCGCCGTTGGATCGATGCCAGGACCAGCGGCACCGCCTCGGTGATGAAGCCGGGGCTGCTGCCCGTGCTGTGGATCGAGGTGCCGCCCCGTGCGCAGGCGGCCTCGATCCGTTCCCGTATCGCCTTGTCCATGCTCGGGGGGTGGTGGAACTCGCCCCGGGTCGTTACGACGTTCGCGCCCGAGGCGAGGATCCGGCAGACCTCGTCCATGTCGCAGGCTCGCGGCATGTAGAGCACGCAGTCGGCGCCGAGGGACAGGATCTCGTCGATGTCGTGGGTCGCCTTGATGCCGGTGGGGGCCAGTCCGCACAGGTCGCCCGCGTCCTGGCCCGCCTTCTCCGGTGAGTGGGCGTAGACCCCGGTGAGGGCGAGGCCCGGGTGGCCCAGTACCGCCCGCAGCGCGCCGGTGCCTATGTTGCCGGTGGCCCACTGCACGACTCCGAGCCGTTTGCCCGTGTCGACGGGGGCGGGCCCCAGGGAGCTGCGATCCATGTCCACCTCGTCCACCTCTTCCACCTCACTGTGGTTGGGGGTCTCCGCCGGAGTTCGCCAGATCTTGGCGGCCAGGTCGATGTCCGACGTCTGCTGGGCCCGCTCGGCGAGTCCCGCAGCCGGCCGGTGCCCTGTTCCGTGTGGCTCTCCTGGATCAGCATCCGGCTGTGCGGCGTGTCGAGCCCGATGCGGTCCCGGTGAGTGAGCCTCAGTTCGTCGAGCACCAGTTCGTCGTGCGCCGCTCGCGCGTCCTCGTACCTACCCTCCTCGAAGGCCGGATGCACCCGGAGTGTCAGCATCTCCTGGCGCAGCACCGGGGTGCCGACCAGGGCGAGGGCCGGTTCGGCCTCGTCGAGGCGGCTGTCGAACTCCCGCGGACCGTCGCGCAGGTGCGGGAGAACGCCGGCGCGATGGAGCACGGGCCGCTCACGACGGACGACGGCGGCCTGCGCGTCGAGGACCTGGATATTGCCGGACACGCGGGCCTCCGTGCCGTACTGACGACGCCGGCGCACCAGTTCCCGCTGGGCAGCGTGCTCGTCCCCGAGCGGCGCGCGCCCTGCTGCACTGGGCCCGCCGGGTGGACGGTGTCGTACTGGAGGACGGCTACGACGCCGAGTTCCGCTACGACCGCCGTCCGGTCCATGCCCTGCAGGGCATGGACCCGTCCCGGGTCGTCCTGTTCGGAGGGGAGGAAGGGCGCGTTTCCTGGCATTGGCGCGGGGCGGTGTGCATGGGGTTGCACCTTCCGTAGCGGCATGTGGTCCGGTGGACGTACGTCCCGA
>NZ_JBSFDA010000222.1:0-13936 GCF_053593675.1 Streptomyces sp. NPDC002156
CAACGCCGTACGGCACACCGAGGGCCCCGCCGCCCTGCGCGTCCGCTGGTCCGCCGGCGTACTCCGCATCGGCGCCTGGGATGCGGGCCAGCGGCTCCCGAACCGGTCTTGGGGACTGCGGTGCGGCGCTGTTGAGGTCCTGCGTCCTGCGTCCTGCGTCGTGCGGGGTGGTGCGGTGCCTCGCCGATCGGGTGTTCGCCGTGGGACTGCGGCTCAGTGAGCCACGGCGCGCGCCATGGATCCGCGGTGCTGGTGCGGCTGCATCGGAACGCCGCGAGCGGGTTCCGGTGCGGACCTGGCTCCGGGGGCGGCCTGACGGCCGGCCGGTGCCGGGCTGCGACGCGGCTGGGCCGCGACGCCGTTCTGCACGTCCATGACAGCGTGGGCCACCAGTCCGCCCATGGGGTCGTGCCGGATCAGATCCCGCAGCCGGGAGCGGGACGAACGTCCCTCGTTACCCGGATACAGGTGCTTGCCGAGACCGACCGCATGGGCCAGCGCGGCGAGCGCCGCCGTCCGCGGGTCCGGCGGAACGCCGGTGCGGATGGCAGTGTCCAGTCGGGCTCTGATCTCCCGGCTGATCTCCGTGTCCGTCGCCTGATAGCGAGTCGTCGGAAGCACCCCGCACATCTGTCCCGCCACGGCATGCACCATGCCGCACCGCTCCAGATGCGAGAGGTAGGTCTGACGCAGCCCCAGGCGGGGCCCGCCAATCCAGTTCACTGCGCGTACGGGTGCTCCGCGTCGGCGAAGCAGTTCCAACGCACAGTCCAGTGTTGGATCTCCAGTCGGCCGTGGTACGACCACGGCGATACGATCCCCGTCCGGGGCTATCCGTCCGGCCAGCGCCAGCTCCACTAGCTGTGCTCCGGCCAGACCGAGGTCGAGCGACTGCGGCTGTGCGGTGGTGCCCGTGGCCGGGTCCAACGCCAGCAGAAGAAGCTCTTCCGGAATTGATCTGCGGCTCCTGCCCATCCATGCCTCCCCGCGTGGATGAATGACAGGGTGACCCCTCTCACATTCATCTGTCGAGAGGGCGTGACCGGTTCGTAGTGGAACCAGTAGGTATGTCGTTCTCGTCTACCGCAGGAGTCAAGGCTGCGCACAGGACACTGGTAGCTGGTTCGGACAGTGTCGTTCGGGCGGCGTTTTGACGGTTCACGGTTCGGTACACACGCACGGTGAGCGTGCGACGCATGGAGGAGGCATCGGTGGCGGGCGAGTTCCCCGACAGGTCGAAGCAGCGCGAGTCGTCGGAAGAACCGACGTCGGGGAGCGCGGGTCCGGTTCCCGGGGCCAGGGGTGAATCAGGCGCCGGGGCACGCGATCCACGGCTCGCGGTGGCCCGGGACCGGGAATCCACGGCACGAGGTGGCGTGGACACGGCGACCCGGGTGTTCTCCCGCCCGCCGCTCCCGGCGGACGAGGGCGACGCCGACGCGAGTACGCCGGACACGGCCCCGGAAGCCGAGAGCGAGCCCGAGGGCGCCGCCCCGGCCGGCGGTGGCACCGACGGCACGGGCAGCACCCGGCTGCGTGCGGCGGTGGCCGCGTGGGTCGCCAGCGCGGACGAGGGTGAGGGCAAGGACGGGTCCGAAGGCGCCGAGGGTGCCGCCGAGAAGGCCGGCCTCGATGCGGACGCCGACCCGGCCCCGGATACGGACGCCGCGGCCGAAGCCCCTGAGGGCGACGAGGAGCCCGCGGCGGACGCCGCCGCCGACGCCGGACCCGACGAGCCCTCCGAGGCCGCTGACGAGGCCCCTGAGGGCGCGGACGGGGTGTCCGGGGATGTCGACGAGGACTCCTCTGAGCCTGAGAGCGCACAGGAGAGCGAATCGACGCCCGGGACCGAACCGGAGCCCCGGTCCGAAGCCGATGCGGAGCGAGAGAGCGCGGCGAAGCCGAAGCCGGCCGAGGGCGCGGCCGAGCACAAGTCGCCCGCGGAGGCCGAGGGCGCGGCCGAGCCGAAGCTGGACGCGGGCGCGGTGACCGAGTCGAAGTCGGACGCGGACGCGTCCGCCGAGCCGAAGCCCGACGCGGAGGGTGCGGCCAACTCGAAGCCGGACCCGCGTGTGGTGGCCGAGTCGGACTCGGACGTGGAGGGCGTGGCCGACTCGAAGCCGAAGCTGGACGCGGAGTTCGAAGGTGCGGCCGAGTCGAAGCCGGACACGGAGGGCGCGGCCGACTCGAAGGCCAAGCCGGGTGCGGAGCCCGAGGACACGGCCGACTCGAAGTCGAAGCCGGACCCGCGTGTGGTGGCCGAGTCGAAGTCGGACTCGGACGTGGAGGGCGCGGCCGACTCGAAGCCGAAGCTGGACGCAGAGTCCGAGGGCGCGGCCGAGCCGAAGCCGGGGACCGAGGGCGCCGTCGGCTCGAAAGCCAAGCCGGATGTGGCCGAGCCGAAGTCGAAGTCGGGCGCGGAGCCCGAGGGTGCGGCCGACTCGAAGTCGAAGCCGGACGCCGACGCCGACAGTGACGCCGATGGCGGCGCTGCCCCTGACGTCGCCGCCGACCCCGCCCCCAAGCCCCCCGCCCCCAAGCCCCCCGTCGACCAGCCCACCGCCATCTTCAAGGCCGTACGCCCGCCCGCCGCGCCTCCGGTCGATCAGCCGACGACGATGCTCAAGCTGGGCGATGTCGCGGCCGGAAAGGCCGAGGCGGCCGAGGCGGACGTCAAGGACGGCAACGGTGAGTCCGTTGCTGAGCGCACCAGCAAATTCGTAGCTCTGAGGCAGCTGGACGACCCGGCCACCCGGAAGCCGCCGAGCGCCGCCGCGCTGCCCGCCGCCGAGACGGCCAACCCGCCCGCCGCCCAGTCGCCGAAGGCACCCGTCGCCGACGCCACCGCCGCGATCCCCCAGGTCGGGCCGGAGCGTACGACGCAGCAGCCGTTGCCTCCGTTGCCGCCGCTGGATCTGCTCGCGGAGCTGACGAACACGCCGCCGCCGCCGAACACCGCGGTGCGGACGATCGCGCGCCGGATCAAGATCTGGACGCCGGTGGTCGTCCTGTTGGCGATCGTCTTTGCAGTCGTACAGGTGCTGCGTCCGCTGCCCACCCCCGAGCTGACGCTGACCGCCGAGGACTCCTACACCTTCGACGGGGCGGCAGCCGCGCTGCCGTGGCCGTCCGAGGGGCAGGGCTGGATGGACGTCAACGGCATCGGGACCATGGGGAAGTTCGGCGAGCAGACGCCGGTCGCCATCGGGTCGGTCGCCAAGGCGATGACCGCGTACATCGTCCTCAAGGACCACCCGATGAAGTCGGGCGAGGAGGGCGCGAAGATCCCGGTCGACGCGACCGCCGAGACCGAGGGCGGTTACAACGTGCCCGGCAAGGACGAGTCGACCCTCCCCACCGTCAAGGCGGGCGACACCCTCACCGAGAAGCAGGCGCTGTCGGCCGTCATGATTCCGTCCGCGAACAACATCGCGCGGCTGCTGGCCCGTTGGGACGCGGGGACCGAGGCGGCGTTCATCAAGAAGATGAACGACACCGCCAAGGAACTCGGGATGAAGAACACCGTCTACACCGACGCCTCCGGCCTCAAGGAGACCACCGTCTCCACCGCCGAGGATCAGGTGAAGCTGGGCAACGAGCTGGTGAAGATCCCGGCGCTGACGGACATCACCAAGCTGCCCGTCTGGGTCGACCCGTCGGGCGAGAAGTGGGACAACTACAACCGTCTCGTCCCCTATAACGGCG
This sequence comes from Streptomyces sp. NPDC002156, assembly GCF_053593675.1. Lineage (NCBI taxonomy): Bacteria > Bacillati > Actinomycetota > Actinomycetes > Kitasatosporales > Streptomycetaceae > Streptomyces > Streptomyces sp. NPDC002156. The sequence goes on from NZ_JBSFDA010000222.1 coordinate 3,706, forward strand.
CCATCGGCATCAAGACAGGCACTACCACCGCGGCCGGCGGCAACCTGCTCTACGCCGCCACCAAGGAGGTCGGCGGCGAGACGGTCACCGTCGTCGGCGCGATCCTCGGCCAGCACACGGTGCCGATCATCGACACCGTCAACGCGGTCAGCAAGACGGCGATGATCGCCGCCCGGGACGCGCTGCTCTCCTCGAAGATCCTGAAGAAGGGCGACGTCGTCGGATACGTCGACGACGGGCTCGGCGGGCACACCCCGGTCGTGCTGTCGAAGGACGTCACGGCGGTCGGCTGGGCCGGCATGAAGGTCGAGCTGTCGTTCGCCGCGGCCGAGGACCTGCCGCACACCGCGAAGGCGGGCACCACGGTGGGCACCCTCACCGTGGGCGACGGCAGCGGCGGCGCGGTGAAGGTACCGGTGCAGCTCCAGACGGACCTGGTCGAGCCCGGCTACGACAAGAAGCTGACCCGGGTCGGCTGAGCGGCACAGGGACAGGACAAGGAGAAGGGCCCCGGTCGGTACCGACCGGGGCCCTTCTCCTTGTCCTGATTACCTGATTACTTGTCCGCTTCCTTCTCCTTCTCGTGGGCCTTCTCCACGGCCTCGCACTCCATCGTCGTGTCCTGGGAAGGACCGCCGTACGCCGAGCTGATCCGGATGTCGCCGGGCCGCTCGACGGTCAGCCTGGTGAACTCGCCCTCGTCCGTCAGACAGCCGTTCTCCGCCCACAGCCAGGGCGAGTACGCGATCCGCACGGTCACCTCGCCCGCCTTCGGCATCCGGACGACGAGGTTGGCGCCGTCGGCGCTGACCACGGAGGCGGGCTTGTCGACCAGCGGGGTCGCGTTCTTGACCCGGTAGATCTTCCAGTTGGCGTCCTCCCAGACCGGCTGGAGATAGCTCGGCCCGCTGGACACCAACGCGTGCTCCAGCTTCGCCGGGCCGTCCGGTTCGCCGTTGACGAGGACGACGAAGCCCACCGCCCACTGGGAGAGCCAGGCCTTGTAGGCGGAGGCGGAGAAGCCGCCCTCGGGCTCCTCGGTGCCGCCGTGGCCCTCGTAGAAGAGCCGGCCCCGCTCGACGTCCGCCTGGCGGTTCCAGCCGCGGGCCATGTTGATGTACGGGGCGAGGATGGCGGCCTCGCGGTGGTCGCGGGCCGGGACGACCTCGACGCGTGTCTCCTCGGCGCCCAGCCGCTTCAGCTCGTTCACGACACCGTCTGTCTTCACGGCCCACTCCGGCACCGAGGTGTTGGTGACGATGTCGGCGATCGTCTTGCCCGACAGCCAGCTCACCGCGACCGTCATGGCGAGCCCGAGCGCCACCATGCGCCGCCGGGACGTGAACCAGGGGAGGGGGAGCGGCACCCGGGCCGTGAACCGGGGAAGGAGCGTCGGCCGGGGAGTGTCGGTGGCAGCCGGGACGGCAGCCCCGTCCGGCTGCTCGTCCCGGTCCCCCACGGGCTCCTCGCCCGGCCGCTTCTCCGTGCGGTACATCATGATCGCGAGCAGGGTCGCCGGGGCCGCCAGTTCCGAGAGCCGCTCGACGTTCGTACCGATCGGGGTCGGGATCAGATAGCAGAGGACCACGCCGAGCGCGTACACCGCGGCGCCGAGACGCAGCGTGCGCCAGGCGCTCGGGGCCGTCAGGACGACGATCGCGCACAGCACGACCGGCGGCCATATACGGGCGAACGGCATCGGCTGCTCGCCCTCGAACGGGAACAGCAGCGTCGTCACGCCCACGACGACCACCGGGGGCACCAGCAGGGCCGCGGCCCTGCCCCAGTCGCGGGACAGGAAGTAGGCGGCGCCGACGACGAGGACGAACAGGCCGGCGACCGGGCTGCCGGTGGTGGCCAGCGTCGCGCACAGCGCGGCGGCACCGAGATGCCGGACGCCGCGCCCGCTCACCACCGCGAGCACGGCCGCCATCCCGAAGGCGGTGCCCAGCACGAACGTCGAGCGCCCCGAGATCACCTGGCACCACAGCGAGAAGCCGACCGCCATCGCCGGCCACATCGGCTTGCGCACGCCCGTGCGCGCGACCAGTTCCGCGCCGAGGACCGTGGCGGTGACCCCGGACAGCATGGTCGTCGCGACGACCCCTATGGCGGCCATCAGATACGGGGACATCAGGCTGTAGTTGGCCGCGTGCAGACCGCCGTACCAGAACAGGTTGTATGCGGAGCCCGGGTACATCTTCGCGAACTCGGCCCACGCCACCTGGGCGGCCAGGTCGCCGCCGCCGGTCGCGAACACCGCCCACCACACGAAGTACAGCGGCACCGCACAGGCGGTCACCGTCAGGGCCACCCGGTGGCGCTCGTGCCACACCCCACGTGCCTGCGTGGGCTTGTCGGCGCGCAAGGCAGGTCTGCGTGGGGTCAGCTCGGCAAAGGCCACTGCAATTCCGTTTCGGTTCGGCTCGGGCGCGCGCACGTGACTGGCGGGTGTCTGTCCGGTGGAGGTCTCTCCGGGGTAGACGCTAACCGTCCCCCGGGAGTTGGCTTACACGCCCCCATGTGACCAGGTGGTGACCGGGGCATGACGGAATAGAGCCCCATCAGCTTGAGACGGTTCCCGGGCGGGCGCGACCGGATAATTCCGGCCGCGCCCTTCAGGACATCCGCAGGACAATCCGCAGCGGATCCTCAGGATCAGATGGGGAACGCGATGTCACACACCGCGTCGTCCGGCCCCGCCGCCTCCCAGTCCGCGAAGTACACCTCGCGGCACGGCCCCGTCGCCTCGATCCCCTGCCCGGCCATCCACCGCTCCACCGCCTCGAACGCGGCGATGATCTGCGGGTGGGCGACCTGCGCCTTACTGATCCGCGTGTACGCGAGCCGCCGGGCCGGTTCCACCCGTACCGCCGTCCCCCGGGCCCGCCCGTGCGTCTCGGCCCAGGCCCGCGCGGCGGCTTCGTCGCCGACCGGGACGCACGACTCGGCCGGGCCGTCGCTCTCCATGGACACCTCGGAGTGGTAGACGACGAACGGCGCCGCCGTCACACCCCCGCACTCCTGTGCGCCCGCCTCCAGCCGCCCGAGCGACGCCCCGATCCACGCGGGCAACTCATCCGCGAGAGTGTGCCGCGTCTCCGTCAGCACCACCCGCTCGGGTACGTCCACCGTCTCCACCGCGAACTTCCCGTACAGCTCGTCCATCTCGTAGCTCCTCCCGGACAGTCGTCCACGGAGGTAGTCGGACAGCGTGCGCCGGCTCGCGTGCCGCGCCTCGACGTCCGCCCAGTAGGCGGCGAGCCGCCCGGAAGCGGCCGGCCCGTCCCGCTCGGTCAGCTCCACCAGTTCGCCGATCAGGGCGAGCGGCATGTCCAGCTGCCGCAGCAGGGCCACCAGGCGGGCGCGTTCGGTCTGCGCGGGCCGGTAGTAGCGGTAGCCGCTCACCTCGTCGACGTGCGCGGGGGCGAGCAGCCCCAGCCGGTCGTACAGCCGCAGGGCCTTGGCCGAGAGCCGGGCCCGCGCGGCGAACGCGCCGATGGTGAGCAGCTCGTCGTCCCGGTCCACGTTCACTCCGACATCCTCCGTCACCGGGCACGGTCGGCCCGGTGACACAGGACGCTCGTCCTTGCCCCAGGGACAAGGTCAACCCAGGTGGACGGAGGAGGTCAGCCGAGGGCCTTCTCCAGGGCGCCGACCAACTCCGCCGTCTCCGGCTCGGTCTGCGGGGAGAAACGGGCGACGACCTGGCCGTCGCGGCCGACGAGGAACTTCTCGAAGTTCCAGCGGATGTCGCCGGTGTGGCCCTCGCCGTCGGCGAAGCCCACCAGGCGGTCGTAGAGGGTGTGCCGGGCGTCCCCGTTGACCTCGACCTTCTCGGTCATCGGGAAGGTCACGCCGTACGTCGCCGAGCAGAACTCGGCGATCTCCTCGGAGCTGCCGGGCTCCTGGCCCATGAACTGGTTGCAGGGCACCCCGAGCACGGTGAAGCCCTGCTCGGCGTACCGCGCCTGGAGCTTCTCCAGGCCCGCGTACTGCGGGGTCAGCCCGCACTTGGAGGCGACGTTGACGATGAGGACGGCCTTACCCGCGTACTGGGCGAGGTCCGCGGAACCGCCCGTGAGGGCACCGATCTCGACATTCAGGGGGGAAGAACTGGCATCTGTGGTCATAAGCGGATGCTAGCTCCGGTAGTTGTCGTGCCGGCTCCCGCCCCCGAAGCCGTGACCAAGACCTCACCGGCCGCCGTACGCGAGTACAGCACCGACCGCCCCGCCCGCCGCCGCTCCACCAGCCCCGCGTCCAGCAGCACCCGCAGATGCCGCCCGACCGAGCCGAGCGCCTGCCCGGTCACGGCGGTCAGCTGGGTGGTACTGAGGGGTGAGTCGAGGAGGACGAGCACGGCGGCCCGGGCCGGTCCCAGGAGCGCCCCGAGAGCGGCCGGCGCCGTACGCCCGTCGCGGTGCTCGGCCAGCGCCCCCGCGCAGGGATAGATCACGGCGTACCGTTGCGGCTCCTCCCACGCCACCCACCCCGCTTTCGGCGTCACGGGTACGAAGACCAGCTCGGCGCCGGAGATCTCGCGGGGCGGGTACTCGTGCAGATTGACCTGGAGCCGGTTGCCGCCGAGCCAGCGCGTGCCGGGCCGCAGCGCGTCCAGCACAGCGGCCCAGCCGCCCTGACCGACCTGCGCGGTCCGCGCGACCACATCGGCTTCGAGGACGCGCCGGCGCCGGTCCCAGTACGGGCGTACGGCCTCCTCCCACACGTGGGTGAGGAGGTCGGCGGCGCGTTCCGGGAGGTCGTCCCGGTCGGCGAGGGTGGCGGGCAGCGGGCCGGGGCGGGAGCGGACGAGGTGGTCGCGGGCGAGGGCGGGGGCGACCGCGCGGACACGCGCGACGGCCTCCTCGAACGTCTCGCCGTACCGGGGGGTGGGGGTCAGGAAGTCGGCGATCCAGTCGCGGCCGAGCCCGACGCGGACGAGGAGGGCAGTGGTGGGATCGTGCGCCAGACGGTGGCGGTACGCGGGCAGGTGGGCGGTCAGCCAGGCGCGCTCGCCGGGGTGCGTGGCTGTCCCGGTGTGCAGCAGCCGGAGGCTCGCGAAGGTCTCGGCGAGGGGCGAGATGACGAACCGGCTGCGGGCGAGGGTGTCGGCGTTCACCTGCCACCAGCCCATGTTCGCGCCCCCTCACTGACCTTTCGTGTGTGCGCGAAACAATAACGGGGGTCCGGCGCCCCTCGCAGACTCCCCGGATGCGCAGCTACTCCGCCCTGTTCCGCACCCGCGAGTTCACACCCCTCTTCCTCTCCACGGCGCTCAGATCCGCCGCCTCGACGATCGGCGGCCTGGCCCTCGCCACCCTCACCTACCGCGCCACCGGCTCGCCCCTGCTCTCCGCGCTGAGCATGTTCGGCCCCCAACTCGCCCAGGTGGTGGGCGCGACGACCCTCCTCTCGGCCTCCGACCGCCTGCCCCCGCGCGCGACGCTGACGGGCATCGCGCTGGCCTTCGCCCTCGGTACGGCGGCGATGGCGACCCCGGGCCTGCCGATCGGCGCGCTCTTCGCCCTGCTGTTCGCCATGGGGCTGATCGCGTCGCTGGGGGCGGGGGTCGGCTGGGGTCTGCTGAACGAGATCCTGGCCAAGGAGGGCTATCTGCTGGGGCGTTCGGTCTTCAACATGTCCAACGGGCTGATGCAGATCGCGGGTTTCGCGACGGGCGGTGTCCTGGTGGCGACCCTCTCTCCGCGCACCACGCTCCTCACCTCCGCGGCCCTCTACCTGGCAGGCGCCCTGGTGACCCGTCTGGGCCTGAGCCGCCGCCCGCCCCGCCTCTCCGGCCGCCCGTCCATCGCCCAGACCTGGCGTACGAACGCCCAGTTGTGGTCGGTACGCCCGCGCCGCCTCACCTACCTGGGCCTCTGGATCCCCAACGGCCTGGTCGTCGGCGTCGAGTCCCTGTACGTGTCCTACGACCCGGGATCCGCGGGCACCCTCTTCGCCTGTGCGGCCCTCGGCATGCTGATCGGGGACGTGACGATCGGCCGGTTCGTGCCACCCCGGTTGCGGCGCCAACTGGCCGTGCCCCTACTCCTGTTGCTGGCCGCGCCGAACCTGCTCTTCGCCTTCGGGCCCGGGGTGTGGGTGGCCGCGCTGACGGTGTGCGTGGCCTCGGTCGGGTACGGCGCCAGCCTCGTCCAGCAGGAACGTCTGATGTCCCTCACCCCGCCTGAACTCTCCGGCCACGCCCTGGGGTTGCACTCCGCCGGCATGCTCACGATGCAGGGCGTGAGCGCGGCCCTGGCGGGCACGATCGCCCAACTCACGTCCCCGGGCGCGGCGATGACGGTGATGGCGGCGGGGTCGGTGTGTGTGACGGTGGGGCTGGTGGTGGCGGGGCGGCGAGCGGAGCGCGGCAGGGCCGAGAACGAGTGCGCCACGCCCGCGGCGCGGGCAGAGATGGGCGTGACCCATGCGCCTGGGCCGCGTGGGCGCGACTCGACCGGCTCGCCAAGGGGGACCCACCCGGATGACGACGCGTGACGAACGTACGAAGAAGGCGGAGCAGGCGACCGAGGGGGAATCCGGCACCGACGACGGTGTCTCCGAGTCCGAACGGCTGTTGTTCGGGGGGCCGTTGCGGTACGACATGGGGTGGAACCAGCATCAGGGGTCGTTTCTGGAGCTGGGGCTGCGGACCATGGTCGGGCGGATGCCCCGGCTGATCGGCGCCACCGTCCGGCTCGCCCACCGCGCCGATCCGCGCGCTCTGCGTACGGTCGCCGTCGCGGAGTTGGGCGGGGGAGTGGCGCAGGCCGTCGGGCTCGTGGCCGTCAACCGGGTGCTCGCCCAGCTGCTGGGCGGCGGGGCCACCACCGACCGGTTGCGGGACGCCGTACCGGCGCTGGTCGTCGTCGCGGTCACCGCGCTCGTCGGGGCACTGTTGCGGTCCGCGTCCACCGCCGGGACCGGGCGGCTTGAGCCCAAGGTGTTCCGGGTGGCGACCGAGGAGTATCTGGAGCGGGTGGCCCGAGTTGAACTGGCCGCCGTCGAGGACGAGGAGTTTCACAAGCTCCTCGATTCCGCTCAGTGGGGGGCCGAGTCCGCGCGGCGCATGATCCGGTTCTGTACGTCCGTCATGACCGCGACCATCGCGCTGATCGCCGCCGCCGGTGTGCTCACCGTGCTGCATCCGGCCCTGCTGCCCCTCCTCGCGCTGATGACGCTGCCCAGTGCCTGGAGCGCGCTCACCATCGCCCGACGGCGGTACGTCTCCTTCCACACCTGGGTCCAACATGCCCGCGCCGGGCAGCTGTTGGGGCGGCTGCTGATCGACACCGAGGCCGCGCCCGAGGTGCGGGTGCACAACATCGGGCCGTTTCTGCTGCGCCACTTCCGGACCATGGCCGAGACGGGGGAGCGGGAACAGACCCGGCTCGCCTCGCTGGCCGCCCGTACCGGGCTGATCGCCTCCGGGTGGACCGGTATCGCGACCGCCGGTGCGTACGGTGTCCTCGGGCTGCTGCTGTGGACCGGGGCCATGGATCTGGCTGTCGCCGGTACGGCGGTCATCGCCATCCGGACCGGGTCCGCCAACCTGGAGGCGCTCGTCGTCCAGCTCAACTACCTCTACGAGGAAAGCCTGTTCGTGGCTGATCTGGAGCGGTTGTGCCAGGAGGCGGACCGGCGGCTCATCCCCGAGACGGGTGTCAAACTGCCTGCCCGCGTCGACGCCATCCGCTTCGAGAACGTCTCCTTCACCTACCCGGGCACGGCCACCGAACCCGCCCTCGACGCCGTGAACGTCACCATCCCGACCGGCCGTATCGTCGCGCTGGTCGGCAACAACGGCAGCGGGAAGTCGACGCTGGCCAAGCTGCTGTGCGGGCTGTACGCGCCCGACGCCGGCCGCATCCTCTGGGACGGGCTCGACTCCACCGAGCTGGACCGCACCGACCTCTTCGACCGGATCGCGGTCGTCGCCCAGGACTTCTACCGCTGGCCCTTCACCGCCCGCGTCAACATCGCCATCGGCCGCCCCGACGCCCCGCACGAGGACGAACTCCTGCACGCCGCCGCCGAGTACGCGGGCGCCGACGAGACCATCGCCGCCCTGCCCCGGGGCTGGGACACCCTCCTCGCCCGTGGCTACAAGGGCGGCCACCAGATCTCCGGGGGGCAATGGCAGCGCCTCGGCATCGCCCGCGCCCGGCACCGCGACGCCCGCATCCTTGTCGTCGACGAACCGACCAGCGCCCTGGACGCGGAGACCGAGCAGCGCGTCTTCGACCAGATCCGCAGCCTCGCCGCGGCGGGCCAGACGATCATCCTGATCACCCACCGGCTGCACAGCGTCCGGCACGCGGACGAGATCTACGTCCTGGAACGGGGCCGGGTCGCCGAACACGGCACGTTCGACGACCTGATGAGGGCCGAGGGGGAGGGGCCGGGACTGTTCCGGCGGATGTATCTGGTGCAGTCGGAGCAGTACCGCCTCGACGGAGAGCAGCGAGCCGGGGAGTGATCCACATCACGAGCGTGTGATGTGAAGAAAGTGAAGGAAGCGTGCCTCGTGGGGTGCGCGGGGCTGGCATGCTCATGCGTGGCTACTGAGGGGTAACCATTCGTGTTCCACCCCAACCCCCGTGCCCCGTCCCCCAGTTCGATCAACTCGATCCCGAGGACCCCCACGCGTGCACAAGCTCACCAGACATGCCCTACTGGCGTCCGTCACCGTCGCCGCCCTGCTCACCACCGGCTGCTCCGCAAGCTCGTCCCCGGACGTGGAGAGTGCGGGCGCGGCTGCGGCCGAGACCCCGACCGCCTCCTCCACGCCGGACCAACTCGCCGTCGTACAAGCCCCGTTGGGCAAGTCGGCGCCGACCGCCCTCGCCACCCAGGACGCCACGGAGACCGGCGACGCGGCGCAGAAGTCCTCGCTCAAGGTCGCCTCGTACGACAAGAAGAGCGGGCGGGCGGTCATCGCCGCCAAGTCGGCCACCGTGAACCCCTCTTCGCCCTCCTCCCCCGAGAGTTCCTCCCCCTCGCCCTCCGCGTCGGAGACGGCCGCCGCTCCGGTCGCCGTCGGTGACGTCATCGCCAGTGCCCCGGCTCCCGGTGCGCCCGACGGTCTGCTGGCCGAGGTGACGAAGGTCGTCGGGGAGGACGCGAGCGGCGGTACGGAGGTCGTCACCAAGGCCGCCGAACTCAGCTCCGTACTCGGTGAGTCCAAGGCCGAGGGCGAGGTCCCGGTCGACCCGGCCGCCATCGAGGTCGAGCCGCTCGTCGAGGGTGTGAAGGTCTCCTGGGCGAAGACCGGCGACCTCACCTTCGGCCCCGAGGGCGCCAAGCTGCCGCTGGGCAGTCTGCGTATCGACGTGGGCGCCGCGATCGCCACCGCCGAGGGCGCTCCCGCCTCGGCGGCGGCCTCCGTGGAGGGCTTCGTCCAGCTCGCGCCCGAGGTCGCCTTCTCGTACGACGGTTCCGGCAGCGGGACCGGCTCGGCGCCCGGCGGTGCCTTCCTCGGGCTGACCGGTGACTGGGCCTCGCAGTGGTCGCTGAAGGGCCGCGCGGCCGGGACCACCACGACCGACGGCAAGCCGCTGCGCATCCCCTTCGCGCAGCTGCACGCCGACCCCGTCATCCAGGCGGGCCCGGTCCCGATCGTCGTCAACCTCGACCTGGTCTGCTACTTCCAGGTCGCCGCCGACGGCACGGTGACCGTCGACGTCGAGCAGGACCTCAAGGGCGACTTCCGCGTCGGCGGCACCTTCTCCTGGAGCAAGGGCTGGACGCCGGTCAGCGAGTCCGCGATGACCGGGACGCCGCTGGACGTGAACGTCACGGCGACCGGTGACGTCAAGGCGTCGCTGGGCGCGGAGGCCTCGATCGGCCTGTACGGCACGGTCGGTGTCAGCGCCGACCTCGCCCCGTATCTCCGCGTGGAGGCGGACGCGGTGGCGGAAGGGTCGAGCGACGGGACGGGGTCGGCGAGCGGCTCCTGGGCGCTGTACGGGGGCGTGGACCTCTCCGGCGCCCTCCAGATCCAGCTGACCATCTTCGGTACGCCCATCTTCCAGCACCGGATTCCGCTGGGGGAGCTGCACCAGGAGTGGCCGTTGGCGAAGGGTGAGGCGACGGCGACGACACCGCCCGTGTCGGTGAACCTCCGCCACCCTCCAGCCGCGCGGCCACCTGAGGGGTGGTGTCCGTCGACGCGTTGTCCGCGACCGTGATGCGGAACGCGTACGGGAACGTGCGCTTGAGGTGC
>NZ_JBSFDA010000223.1:0-13821 GCF_053593675.1 Streptomyces sp. NPDC002156
GCCTCGGCGCGGTCGGCGCACGCCCTGCGGGGCATGGTCGCCACGCCGAGCGCGCCGAGCAGCGTCTTGGCCTGGTCCTCGTCCCACGGGCCGCCGCCGATGTCCACGGTCGGGCGGGACTCCCTGGTCACGGCCGTACGGCGTCGGGCGCGCGCCTCGGCGAGCAGAGCGCCGGTCATGGCGGCGAGCCCCTTCGGGTCACCGGCGACCGGTACGCCCCGGTCGAGCAGGGCCCGGCGGGTTCGGCGTACGTCCTCTCCCGCACCGCCGACCCCGAGCAGCAGGGGGATGCCGGGGGTCGCGCCGGCGTAGGCGTCGACCGCGCCGAGCAGGTCGAAGGCGGCCGGTTCGTGCAGCGCGTACCCGGCGATCAGGTCCACCGCCGGGTCGGCGGCCACCGTACCGAGCACGGCGGCGAAGCCGGGCCCGGGACGGCCGGTGTCCACCGGGTTGTGCTGATAGGTCAGCGGGGGCAGTACGGCCGCCAGGGCGCCCCGGGTGTCCTCGGCCAGCTCGGGCACGGCGGCGCGGCGGCCGCGCAGGTCGTCCAGGAGCAGCAGGCCGGGCCCGGCCTGCGCGGTCACGACGCCCACTCCGGGATCGGCAGCCGGGGACAGCCGTACGAGCGACAACGCGCCGACGGCGTCGACGAGTTCGCGTTCGTCGTCGACCAGCACGGCCCCCGCCTGGGCGAGCGCGGCGCGGGTGGTGCGCCACGAGGTGGCGAGGGCGCCGGTGTGGGAGGCGGCGAACGCCCCGATGTCGTGGCGGCCGACGACCAGTGCGACGACCGGGCGGGTGCGGGTCAGCCGGGCGACCGCCCGGGTCAGCCGGCGTCCGTCGGCGACGGACTCGATGTGCAGGGCGACCGCGGTGGTCTCCGGGTCGTCGGCCAGGTGGTCGAGGACGTCCTCGGCGGCGATGTCGACGGCGTTGCCCAGTCCGACGGCCAGGCTCACTCCGTGTCCGGCCTCGGCGAGCAGGAACGCCAGCGCGTGGTTGACGCCGCCGCTGGCCGCCACGACGGCGATCCGGCCGGACGGTACGTCGGCCGCGCCGGGCACGAAGCTGGCGGTGAGGCCTCTGCCGGGCGCGAGGAAGCCGGAGGTGTTGGGCCCGAGCAGCCGTACGCCGGTCCGGGCGGCCACTTCGGCCAGGTCGCGCTGGTATTGCTCGCCCTGGAGGCCCGCCTCGGCGAAGCCTCCCCCGTAGATCACGGCGGCCCTCGCACCGGCCTTGGCGGCCTCGGCGACGGCGTCCGCGCAGCCGGCGGCCGGGACGCAGAGCAGCGCCAGGTCCACCGGACCGTGCTCGGCGGCCTGCTCCACCGCCCCGTACAGCCCGGTGGACGGATCCGGGCGGCGGGCGTTGACCAGACCGACGTACCCCGGGAATCCGGCGACCGAACGGGCCAGCGCCGCGCCCAGTTTCGACGGGTCGTGGGAGGCGCCGACGACGGCGATGCCGCGCGGCGCGAACAGCGCGCCGAGCCCTTCGGCGGTCTCCTTCACGACCGTGGTGCTGGTCATTCGGGTTCCTCCCAGGAGGCCAGGGTGGCGGCGGCGCCGACCAGATCGGTCCGTCCGGACAGGACGGCGGTGACCGCGCGGTCGTGGTCCAGGCCGTCGTCGACGAGCAGCGCGGGCAGTCCGTGACGCAGCCGGGCCTGTTCGGTGAGGAGCGTGCGGGTGTACGGCGTCCCGCCGTGCACGGCGACCAGCAGCGGAGCACTGTTCGAGAGAGAGGCGAGCGTCTCGCGCGCGGCGGCGAGGCCGGACTCGTCGTCGGGGGCCTCGACCCAGGCACCCCAGGGGTCCCCGTCTTCCGGCGCGGAGGCGCGCAGCGGAAGCGGGGCGCCGTTCGCGGAGCGAGCCGTCACCCCGTTTGCGTCGGGCCCGACGGTGACCGTCCGGCCGGGCGTTGACCACGCGCCGAGGTCCAGGGGTGTCCGGAGTGGCTCGGCTCCGTGCCGCCTCCCCCACTGTTCGTGGCTGGCGGAGATGAAATCCGGTGCCCTGCGCGCCAGACGGGCGTCGCTGATGCTCCGCGACAGGAAGTGGTACGCGAACTGCCAGGGCTCGAAGGCGTCGTGGTAGGTGCCGAAGTGCTCCCACCAGCCGAGGCTGGGCCGGGCCGCGCCCTGTATCGACTCGACCGACGGCCGGGCCTCGGCCTCGTACGCGGCGAGGGCCGTCGGGAGGTCGGTGCCGTGCTTGGCGAGGGCGCCGGCGAGCGCGACCGCGTCCTCCATCGCCATCTTCGTACCGGAGCCCACGGAGAAGTGCGCGGTGTGAGCGGCGTCGCCGAGCAGGACCACCGGGCGGGGCTCGGTCACGTACCAGTGGCGGGTGCGGCGGGTGCGGAAGTTGCCCCAACGGGAGTTGTTGACCAGGAGGTTGTGGCCTTCGATCTGCTCGGCGAACAGGCCTTCCAGGTACGCCTTGGTGGCCAGGTCGCTCGGCCCGGGCGGCTGGGTGACGTCGAAGGCGTCGAGGCCCGCGGCCCGCCAGGTCGACTCGTCGGTCTCGACGATGAAGGTGCTCACGTCCGCGCTGACGGGGTAGCCGTGCACGGCGAACACGCCGTGCGGGCCGCGCTCGTGGACGAAGGTGAGCCCGTCGAACATGTAGTCGGTGCCGAACCAGATGAACTTGGCCGTCGCCGTCTCGACCGAGGGCTCGAACCGCTCCTGAAGGGTGTCGCGGATCCGCGAGGACGTACCGTCGGCGGCGACGACGAGGTCGTAGCCATCCAGGTCGGCCAGTTCGACCTCGGTACGGAAGCGCAGGTCGGCGCCGAGGTCGCGGGCCCGTTCCTGGAGCAGTGTGAGCAGCGTGCGGCGGTGGATCGCGGCCATGCCGTTGCCGCCGCAGCGGATCCGCTCGCCCTTGAGCCGTACCTCTATGTCGTCCCAGTGCCGGCCGTGGGTTTCGAGCGCCTCCCGGAGCACCGGGTCGGCCTCGTGGATGCCGGCGAGGGTGCGGTCGGAGAAGACGACACCGAAGCCGAACACGTCGTCGGCGTTGTTGCGTTCGAAGACCGTGACCTCGATGGACGGGTCGGCCTGCCGGGCCAGGGCGGCGAAGAACAGTCCGCCGGGGCCGCCGCCGACGACAGCGATGCGCATGGTCAGCCCCTCACCAGGGTGTTGCGGCACTCGCCGACGCCCTCGACCCGGGTCACCAGTTCGCTGCCCTCGGTCAGATAGGTCGGGGGCTTGCGGGCGTGGCCGACGCCGCCGGGGGTGCCGGTGGCGATCAGGTCGCCGGGGGCGAGTGTGATGATCCGCGATATGTAGACGATCAGGGCCACCGCGTCGAAGACCAGGTCGCCGGTGTCGGCCTTCTGCATCAGCTCGCCGTCCACCGTGCAGCTCAGCTCGCCCGTCAGGGGCGCGTCGTCGGGCTCGGCCGTCACCAGCCACGGCCCGACGGGGGTGCTGGCCTCGAAGGTCTTGCCCTGGTGCCACTGCGGTGTGCGGTACTGGAAGTCGCGCGCGGTGACATCGTTGACCACCGTGTACCCGGCGATCGCCGCACGGGCCTGCTCAGGGGTCGCGTGCCGGATCTCGGAGCCGATGACGACGCCGAGTTCGGCCTCCCAGTCCACGGCGTCCGAGCCGGCGGGCAGTACCACCGGGTCGTACGCGCCGACCTGGGCACGGGCGAACTTCGAGAAGAGCGTGGGGTGTTCGGGCAGTTCCCGGCCCATCTCCAGGATGTGGTTGCGGTAGTTGAGCCCGACGCACACGATCTTCTCGGGGGACGGCACGGGAGGTGCGTAGTCCAGGCCGGCCAGGACGTGGCGCGGGCCGTCCGCGTCGGCGGCCTCGGCACGCCACTCGGGGCGGCGCAGCAGCGCGCCCAGGTCGGCGTGGCCGAGTTCGACAGCGGCGTCGTCGTCCACGCGGACGGCGCGGGTGCCGTCGGTGGTGCGGATCGTCGCGAGCCTCATGCGGTCGGTTCCTCTCGGTGGGTGCGGGCCAGTCCGAGCGCCTCGTACACGGGGTCGTCGGAGAAACGGAAGGCGTCCAGGCCGCTTTCGGTGGTGAGGGTCAGCGGGGCCCAGGACGGTACGGCGAACAGGTCGCCGGTCCCGACCTCGTACCGCTCGTCGCCGACGGAGACCGTGCCGGTGCCGTCGAAGACCTGCCAGACGGCGGAACCGCACACACGGGTGGTCGCGGTACGGGCCCCGGCGCGCAGCCGGTGCATCTCGGTGCGGATGGTGGACAGGGCGTCGCGCGCGGTGGCCGGGTCGGTGAACCGGACCACGGCATGGCCGGGCTCGACGACTCCCGGGAAGCCCTCGTCCTCCAGTTCCAGCTGGGCGGTGAGCGCCGCGTCGGTGTGTTCCCAGCGGTACGCCATCAGCGGCGACGCCGGCGTGGCGGGGGCCCCGACCGGGCGGAGGCCGGGGTAGCCCCACAGCCGCTCGTTGCGGGAGGCGGCCGGGGTGTCCCGGGTGGCGAGCTTGTCGGGGCCGAACTCGAAGAACCCGGCGTCGAGCTGGCGCACCAGCGGGATGTCCAGACCGTCGATCCAGGCCATGGGCTTGTCGGTGGTGTTGTGGTGCTCGTGGAAGTGCATACCGGGAGTGAGCAGCAGATCGCCGCGGCGCATGGCCACGGCGTCGCCCTCGACGTTCGTCCACACGCCTTCGCCCTCGACGACGAAGCGGAACGCGGTCTGGCTGTGCCGGTGGGCCGGGGCCTCCTCGCCCGGGCCCAGGTACTGGATCGCGGCCCAGAGCGTGGGGGTGGCGTACGCGGTGCCGGGCAGACCCGGGTTGGCCAGTGCGATGGCGCGGCGCTCACCGCCCCGGCCCACCGGTACGAGGTCACCGCTGCGCTCGGCGAGCGGGTGGAGCACCGACCAGCGCCACAGGGCGGGGACTGCGTCCGGCTGCGGGACCTGGGTCATCAGGCCCTCGCGCTGGGTCCACAGCGGTGTCAGGTGCGCGGCCTCGAAGTCGGCGTAGAGCCTCTCCAGCGCGGCACGTTCCTCCGTGATCGTCACGGCAGACCTCACTTCCTCGGGGTAGCCTGACGTCAACATAAGTCATTCTCGCGACGATCGTCTATGTTCTGACACGCATTTCCCTGAGGGTCCCCGCCGACCGGGTCGACCGCGCCGCCCGCACCGTCAGGCCCCCGCTTCGGCGAGCAGCAGGTCGACGTACCCCTCCGCCTCCGCGCGCAGCAGGCCGTGGGCCTCCAGGAACACCTCGTGGGCGACCCGGCCGACCCAGCCCTCCGGCAGCAGCTCGGGCGGCAGGTCGGGGTCCCGGAAGGGGAACAGGCGGTAGTCGTGGATGAGCCGCATGCGCTCGACGAGGGCGTCACGGCCGCGCAGTTCGCCGGCCCGGTAGCGGGCGAGGCGCGGTCGGTAACGGTCGACCAGCTCCGCGTACTCCTTGTTCAGGGCGGTCAGGTCCCAGGAGCGGGCCGCCATGTCCCGGTCGGCCGCGGCGCCCTCCGAACGGGCGTGCAGCGCGTCCAGCCGCACCGAGGGGTGATCGGCGAAGCTCTCCCTGACCTGGGCGATCCGGTCGTGCGGGCTGACCCACACCGACGCCGACAGCATGCCGAAGCCCAGCCACGACAGCCGCTTGCGCAGCTGCTCTCGCAGGGCACGGTCGGCCTCGGGAACCGTGTAGATGACCATGCGCCAGTGGCCGTCCCACGGTCCGGACTCCCGGGCGAAGATCCGCGTCCGACCCTCGTCGAGCAGCCGCCAGGACGCGTCGGTGAGGGCGTAGGCGGTCTCCCGGCCCGCACGGCGGCTCTCCAACCAGCCCTCCTTGCGCATCCGGGCGGCCACCACCCGTACCGTGCTCTCCGGGATGTCGAAGCAGGCCATCAGTGCCACCAGGGCACGCAGCCGGACGACGCCGTCCCGGTAGCGCAGATAGTCGCCGAACAGATCGAAGACCAGAGACCGTGGCTTCACAGGCACCTCCCGAGACCGGCGAGGGCCCGCCTCCCGGCAGCTGCTCCCCCACATTCATTCATGTCATCCACTTGACGATCGTCTCATACCTGACTCATATTGCGGCTATCCAGAGGCCGCTTCGGACGGCGGCCTCCCCGCGTCGAGGGAGACGCCATGCCAGAGACATTCGTCCTCGCATCCGGTGCGTGCCACAGCGGTTGGACCTGGCGGCTGGTGGCCGAGCGGCTGCGCGCCGAGGGGCACCACGTCCTGGCCCCGGACCTGCCCGGCCTCGGGGACGGCGACATCCCCGGGCGCCACGGACTGGCCGACATAGCCGACTTCCTGGTCGACCTCGTCGAGCGGGAGGATCTGCGCGACATCACGCTCGTCGGGCACAGCTGGGGCGGCTACCCGCTCACCGCGGCGGCCCCCCG
The DNA here is from genome assembly GCF_053593675.1 of Streptomyces sp. NPDC002156. Classification (NCBI taxonomy): domain Bacteria; kingdom Bacillati; phylum Actinomycetota; class Actinomycetes; order Kitasatosporales; family Streptomycetaceae; genus Streptomyces; species Streptomyces sp. NPDC002156. The sequence goes on from NZ_JBSFDA010000223.1 coordinate 6,371, forward strand.
GCTCGCCTCCAGACTCCGCAAGCTCGTCTACTGGAGCGCCTTCGTCCCGGCGGAGGGCGCGTCCCTCCTGGACGAGGTCCCGCCGCACTACGCCGAGATGTTCACCCAGCTCGCCGCCGCGTCCGGCAACGACACGATCGTCTTCCCGTACGAGGTGTTCTGCGGGGCCTTCATGCAGGACGGCGACGAGAGCACCCAGCGCCTGGTGCACAGCCTGCTGGTGCCGCAGCCGCTGCGCTTCTTCACCGAGACGGTCACCCCCGTCGACCCGGCCGCGCTCGGCGTCCCCGCGTCCTACGTGGTGGGCACCGAGGACCTGGCCCTGCCGCCGGGCGAGTTCGGCTGGGCCCCCCGCTTCCCGCAGCGCCTGGGCCCCGACACCCCCGTCATCGAGTACGCGGGCACCCACGAGGCCCAGTTCACCCGCCCCGACGAACTCACCGCGGCACTTCTCAAGGCATAGGCGGAACACAGGGGACACGCTCTACTGGAGCGGCCCGGATGCCGGAGGATACCGTCGACCGACGACAGACGCACCGACGACGGGACCCCTGCAAAATGATCATCTTCGGCACCAAGGGATACCTCTACCAGCTCGCGATACTGACGCTGGTGTGCGGGCAGTGCGGTAATCCCTCCGCACACACCCTCAGGAAACGCGTCACGAAGTTCACCCTCTTCTTCGTGCCCCTGTTCCCTTTCTCCACGAAGTACCAGACGCAGTGCACCTTCTGCGGTGCCGAGCAGAAGGTGACCAAGGAGCAGGCGGAGCAGCTGCAGGGCAGCGCCGTCGGTGGCCCGACGAACACGCCGCCCCAGCAGCAGTCCTACCGCCCCTGAGCGGAGGCACCCACGGTCGTCATCGTGATGCCTTCCTGATACGGCGCAGCATCAGGAAACCGGCGATCAGGAGAACCGCTCCGACCGCGGCCGGCCACAACTGGGCTCCCGTGTCGGCGAGATCACCGGTGACCGCCTGCGGCGCGGGCTGCGCGATGGCATCGTCACCGGTGCCCTCGTCGGCGGTCGCCGCGCTGCCGATCTCGCCGTCACCACCGTCGTCCGTCGGCGACACCTCCGACTCGGCCCGCTGGGTGGCCGGCGGAGACGTGTAGGCCTTGGGCTCCGCTTCCGCGGGCTCCTTCGTGGGAGCGGGCGCGGGAGTGGCGCTCGCCTGGTCCGGGTCCTGTGTGCTCACGGACGGGGACGGCGAAGGCTCCGCCGTCTCGTCCTCGCCCGGGGTGTCCGTGGGGTCGGGGGCCGGCTCGTCGGTCTCCTCGGACGGCGGGTCGGGCGACGGTGACGGGCTGTTCTCCGGGTCCTCACCGTTCGGGGCACCGGCCTCGCACAGCTCTCCGGCGTTGATGCAGTCGACCATCTCCCGCATCAGGTTCTCGTCGAACACGTTGATGAAGTCACCGTGGTCCGTGACCGGCTTGTGCAGCTGCTCGGGGAAGGCGTCGACCGCGAACAGCGGGGTCGTACGGCCGCCGTCCCGCAGGCTCGGCGCGTCGACGTCGTACACGATGCGCTGCACCAGCTGCGGGATGGCCTTGAAGCCGGTCGGGCAGTTTCCGGCCGCGTCGGCGAACGCCACATGGGTGCGGTGGTTGGCGCTGTCGATGTTCGTGCCGTCCCAGCAGCTCTGGAACTTGAAGGTGCGCACGACGTCGCTGCCCTGGGGGCAGAGCGGGTACTTGTCCTTGAGCTGCCGGTCCTCGAAGCCGGTGCAGCTCCAGGAGGCGTTCGCGTTGGTGGTGCCGTTGATGAACGCCTTGGCATCGCCGGTGATGATGCGCAGCAGCCGGGGCATGGCCACGACCTCGCCGCTGGGGCTGCCCACGAACGTCATCGTGACCTGCTTGGGCGTGACGATCTCTCCGGCGTTGCCTTCGATGCCGCCGCCGGGAGAGCCGGCGTCCTGCTCCTGCGTTCCGTTCTGGAGGCGCAGGACGGGCCAGAAGTAGGAGGATTTGTCGCCCTGGTCCTCACAGGTGGTCTGCGCGGCGGCCAGGTCCTCGTCGCTCGCGAACGCGTTGTTGGACTGGTTGCCGACGTAGTCGTGGAAGTGGTGTGCGCCGTTGGAGACACCGGGGGCCACGATGACGTTGTCCGAGTTGAACAGCCCGTTCGCGTTCACACCGCAGCTGGTGGAGAAGGTGCCGCGGGAGGCGTTGCCCTGCCGGGACGGGCTCTGCGCGGCGGGCTGGACGGTGGTGATGTCCGCGAAGTCGTCGGCGACCGGGCCGTTTCCGGCCTGACCGCCATTGCCGTCGCCGCCCTGCTGGCCGTCCTCGCCGCCCTGGTCGTCGCTCTGGCCCTCGCCCTGTTCCTGGCCGTCCTGACCGTCCTGGCCTTCCCCGCCCTGCCATTCCTCCCCGGCCTGATTGCCGGAGTCCCGGAGCGTGCAGGCCGCCAGGGCTTCAAGTCCCTCGGGGCGGTCTCCCACCCGGTCGATGGCGATCGCGATCCGTTCGATGGTCGCGGTTCGCTTCTCCTTCAGCGGGTTCATGATCGCGGAGTCGGCGAAGCCGCTGTCCTGTTGCATGGCCTGCGTCGAGTTCTGCAGCCGCTGGTAGGCCTCGGCTGTCTGCTGGTCCAGGGCGGCGAGTTCCTTGTCGACCTCCGACCGCGCCTCGTCCGGTACGGCCGCCAACTGGTCGCCGACATCGGGGCAGTCGATCGTGGCGGCTCCCGAATACAGCGTCTGCTGGGCCGAGTCACCGCCCGTGCCGCCTTCGGTGGCCGAGGCGTAGACGTTCGCCGCGACCAGTCCGCCTCCGCCCAGCATCAGGGCGACCGCCGCAAAGGTGGCGCGGCGCGGGCCTGTTGGGCGTCTGCGTGTGTTGCGTCCCACGGAGTACTCCTGCACTGCATGGCCGGATCGACATGGAAATGCCCCCAGTGCCATACGCAGCCGAATCCCCGGGCGTTCAAGTGCCCCGCAGATTCATAGGAACCTCTAAGGGGGCCGGGGTGAGCAGGAGCCTCCCAGGCCCCATAAGTCCGCCTTATGAGCCCATAACTCGGACCCCCGTACCAGCTTAGGCTTGCCTTAGTTTAGGCTTCCTTCGAAGATCTCTTACTCGTCGTTCGAAGGGAACCTGATCATGCCTCGCCCTCTGCGGGTGGCCATTGTCGGAGCCGGCCCGGCCGGGATCTACGCCGCCGACGCGTTGCTCAAGTCCGCAGTGGCCGTGGAGCCCGGCGTGTCCATCGACCTCTTCGAGCGGATGCCCGCCCCCTTCGGTCTGATCCGGTACGGCGTCGCCCCCGACCACCCGCGTATCAAGGGCATCGTGACCGCCCTGCACCAGGTGCTCGACAAGCCGCAGATCCGTCTCTTCGGCAACGTCGACTACCCGGGCGACATCAACCTCGACGATCTGCGCGCCTTCTACGACGCGGTGATCTTCTCGACCGGCGCCACGGCCGACCGGGCGCTCGACATACCGGGCGTCGACCTGGACGGCTCGTACGGCGCCGCGGACTTCGTCTCCTGGTACGACGGCCACCCGGACGTGCCGCGTACGTGGCCGCTCGACGCGGAGAAGGTCGCGGTCCTCGGGGTCGGCAACGTCGCGCTCGACGTGGCCCGTGTGCTGGCGAAGACGGCGGACGAGCTGCTGCCGACCGAGATCCCGGCGAACGTGTACGAGGGCCTGAAGGCCAACAAGGCACTCGAGGTCCACGTCTTCGGCCGCCGTGGCCCGGCGCAGGCCAAGTTCAGCCCGATGGAGCTGCGCGAGCTGGACCACTCGCCCAACATCGAGGTCATCGTCGACCCCGAGGACATCGACTACGACGACGGCTCGATCGCGACCCGGCGCGGCAACAAGCAGGCCGACATGGTCGCCAAGACGCTGGAGAACTGGGCGATCCGCGACATCGGCGAGCGCCCGCACAAGCTGTTCCTGCACTTCTTCGAGTCGCCCACCGAGATCCTCGGCGAGGACGGCAAGGTCGTCGGCCTGCGCACCGAGCGCACCGCTCTCGACGGCACCGGCAACGTCAAGGGCACCGGCGAGTTCAAGGACTGGGACCTCGGCGCGGTCTACCGCGCGGTGGGCTACCTCTCCGACAAGCTGCCCAAGCTGCCCTGGGACGTCGAGTCGGGCACCGTCCCCGACGAGGGCGGCCGGGTCATCGAGGAGACCGGCGAGCACCTCGCGTCGACGTACGTCACCGGCTGGATCCGGCGCGGCCCCGTGGGGCTGATCGGGCACACGAAGGGCGACGCCAACGAGACCGTCGCCAATCTGCTGGACGACCACGCGAACGGCCGTCTCCGCACGCCCGTCTCACCCGACCCGGAGGCCGTGGACGCGTTCCTCGGCGAGCGGAACGTCCGCTTCACCACCTGGGAGGGCTGGTACAAGCTGGACGCCGCGGAAAAGGCCCTGGGCGAGCCCGAGGGCCGTGAGCGCATCAAGATCGTCGAGCGCGAGGACATGCTCCGGGCCAGCGAGGCGTAAGCGACACCCCGGGAACAACCAGGAAAGACCAGCAACAACAGGGCTCGGCTCGCGGGACACCGCGAGCCGAGCCCATCCCCGTACACACCACGAATTGGCGCAGCGACCGGTCGGAGCGGATTCCGGCGACGGGCCGCCGTCGAGTTCGCGCGCCTGTGCGCGCATGGAGCGCAGGGCCAGCAGGAGTACGCCGATGTCGTCCAGGTAGACGGGGTCGGGCACGAGGTCGGTCGGAAGCACCAGATAGGCGACCGCGCCCCAGAAGATCCAGCGCGGACCCGTCGGCAGGCCCGCGCGGCGCAGCTCCCGCCGGGTGCGGACCAGCCGTACCAGCACGGTGCCCGCCACGGCCAGCACGGCCGCCGCCAGGACCGCGACGACCAGGATCACCGTCGTGGTGGAATCCATCATTCCTCCGCCGTTCCGCGCTCGTCCCGCTCCATCCTTCTCACCCTTCGACTTCCCCTTCACGGTGTCTCCACACCGCGGTCCCGACACCTCTCCCGTACGGCAGATTCAAGACAGCCCAAGGGTCGAGAATAGTCCGGACCTTATCCGTCGCAGCGGATTTCCGCAGGTTGCGCCGGGCGGCAAAGTGATCAGGAAGAGCGCGAATGAGTCATTACTCAAGAGTAATTCACAGCGAGTTGATTGTTCCGGAGCGCCGCTGCCATAATCCGCTTCCTAACCCGTCACTCCCCGGACGGGCTCTGCATCGGAATTCGCTCCGCGAAACGTCCGGATTCACGATTCCCCCACTGTTTCCGCACGCGAGCGCGAATCCGGCGCGACATAATGCAGCGAAGAAGGTGCGTTTATGTCCAATTATTTCACGCGGCCGGACGAACCGCCCGTATACAGCCCGACGTACCCCGACCCCAGACCTGAGCAGGCGATCCACGGCCATCCTGAATTCCGGTCGTTGCGGAACGACTACCGCCGCTTCGCTGCCGTTTCGACAGCGCTCGCCGTCGGCGGGTTCCTGCTCTATGTCCTTTTGTCGAGCTTCGCACCCGGAATCATGAATCAGCCACTCGCCGGACACCTGACGCTCGGGCTGGCCCTCGGCCTGGGGCAGTTCGTGGTGATGGGGGTGACCGCCTGGCGCTATGTACGGCGGATGCGCACCCGCTTCGACCCGGTCGCCCGGGGACTGCGCTCCCAGTTGGAGCAGCAGCGTCGGCCCGGGCAGCACCGTCCGGCCGAGCAGTCCGGTCCCCGCCCGCAGAGCAAGAGGGAGTTCCGTACGTGGTGACGACGACCATCGCCGCCGGTGTTGTCGACCCGTTCAGCCGACAGTTGACCTTCGTGCTGTTCCTGTCGGTGGTCGTGGTGACCTTGTTCGCCGCGCTGCTGATCGCCCCGCAGCGCGACGAGGTCGGCGAGTTCTATCTCGGCAACCGGGAGATGTCGCCGCTGCGCAACGGCCTGGCGATGTGCGGGGACTATCTCTCGGCGGCGACCCTGCTGGGCAGTACCGGGCTGGTCGCGCTCACCGGCTACGACGGGCTGCTGTATCTGTGCGGCACGACGGTCGCCTGGATGATGGTGCTCCTGGTGATCGCCGAACCGCTGCGCAATTCAGGCAAGTTCACGCTCGGGGACACCCTGGCGCTACGGCTGCCACAGGGCGGACGGTCGGTCCGGCTCGCGCTCTCGATCTGCACCCTGGCCATCTGCTGCCTCTATCTGGTGGCCCAACTCGTCGGCAGTGTCGCCCTGTTGACCCAGTTCACCGGCGTCCCCAGCTCCACCACCCGCACCCTGTGCGTCGTCGTCATCGGCACCGTCGTCATCGTGTACGCCTCGCTCGGCGGTATGCCCGGCGCGACGTTCATCCAGATCGTCAAGGCCGTGATGCTCGTCTCCGGCGTCGCCGTCACCGCCGTGATGGTGCTGCATCGCTTCGACTGGAACGTCAACGCGCTGCTGGAGGCGGCCACCGAGAACAGCGGCATCGGCCAGCGGTTCCTCGAACCCGGGCTGCGCTACGGCGGGAGCACCACCAGCAAACTCGACTTCCTCAGCCTCCAGTTGGCCATCGTGCTCGGACTCGCCGCACTCCCCCACGTGATGATGCGGCTGCTCGCCCCACGCTCCACCAACGTCCTGCGCTCTTCGGTGGTGTGGGCCGCGGGTCTGGTCGGCTTCGTCTGTCTGGCGGCCGGCATTCTCGGCCTGGGCGCCACCGCCCTGGTGGGCCGCGACTCCATCGTCGACACCGACCCGAAGGGCGACGCGGCCGTGCTGCTGCTCGCGCAGTCCATCGGCGGCGGGGTGCTCACCGCGCTGCTGTCCTGCCTCGCCTTCGTCACGCTGCTCGCGGTCGCGGCCGGTCTCACCCTCGCCGCGGCCTCGTCCCTCGCCCACGACCTCTACGGCGAGGTCATCCGCAAGGGGCGCGCCACCCAGGCCGAGGAACTGGGCGCGGCCCGGCTGGCCGCGGTCCTCATCGGCGTGCTGGGGATGGGGCTGGCGCTGTTGTCGTGGGAGACCAACGTCTCGACGCTCGCCTTCCTCGCGTTCGCCATCGCCGCGTCCGCGCTGCTGCCCACGCTCCTGTACAGCCTGTTCTGGCGGCGCTTCAACTCCCGAGGCGCGCTGCTCAGTCTGTGCGGCGGGCTGGTCTGCTCGGTACTGCTGGTGGTGTTCTCACCGGTGGTCTCGTCGACCCCGTCCTCCATCTACCCGTCGTCGGACTTCGCCTGGTTCCCGCTGCAGAACCCCGGCATCGTCTCGATCCCGGCGGGCTTCTTCCTGGGCTGGCTGGGCACGGTTCTGGCTCCCCGCCAGGAGACGTCCGCGTACGAGGAGTTCGAGGTCCGCGCGCTCGTCGGCGCCGGAGCCGACACCGAGTAACACGGACACCTGGGGTGGCGGTGGGGGGATTCTCGCCCCCGCCGCCCCTACCCGTCCCATCCTCGGGGGCTCCGCCCCCGAACCCCCGCTCCTCAAACGCCGGAGGGGCTGACTACC
>NZ_JBSFDA010000224.1:0-13755 GCF_053593675.1 Streptomyces sp. NPDC002156
AGGCCGATCTGGTACGCCGCCGCGGCCCGGGCCGCGGCGGCGCTGGGTGACCGCGACGAGGCCGCCGAGTGGGCGCGGCGGGCGTCGTTCGACGCGGATCTGCTGGGTCTGCCGGGGCAGCGTGGATACGCCGCCCTCGCTCGGGCCCACAGCGCCCCGGATCCCGTCGGCCCGCTTCAGGAGGCGGTCTCCGGTTTCAGGGCCGGCGGTCTGGTCCCGATGGAGTGCCGGGCCAGGCTGCTGCTCGCCGCGGAACTCACGTCACGCGGACCACGCGACCAGATACGTGGGCTGGAGCAGGCGCTGGAGCATGCCAATCGCGCGAAATCACTCGCGGAGGCCTCGGGGGCGCGCCGTCTCTACCGGGAGGCGGTGGACATCCAGCGGCGGCTGGGCGCTCGTCGGCCCCGCCCGGTGCGGGAAGCCGCGACATCGTTGCCGGACATGTCGGCGCGGGAGCAGGAGATAGCCCGCATGGTGGCTCTCGGCATGTCCAACAACGACATAGCCCGCGTCCTGGTCGTCTCGTCGAAGACCGTCGAGGCCCACCTCACCCGCATCTTTCGCAAGGCCGGTGTGCGCTCCCGGACCGCGCTGGCCACAGCGCTGTCGAACGCCGGTCCGGAGCCCACCCTCTGACACCGCCCACCGCCCACCTGAGGGCGGGCTCCCTTGGATGATGACCGATCGACAGTACGTACCCCCGTTACGTGCTTCCACGGATGCGTCCGGGTGCCGCAAGGGCTTGACTCGCTGTACGCCGGAGAGACCCGCTCCGCACACCTGGTTTGCGTCAGTCCTGGCTTGACCGTGCCGATTGCAGGTTCTGTTGATACGGAAGGCAAGATCAGTGAGCTGGCTGACTGCGGGTGACGGGTACGAGGTTGCCCTGGTGAGGGACCATCCGGAAGTGCAGCGGCTGCGCCGGCTCGCCGAGTGGCTTCAGCGGCACACGGCTGCGTGCCTGGCGCAGGTCGACGCGTGGATCTCGTCGTCGCTTCCGGTGCCGACGGAGCTCGTGGCCCGGGTGTGGCCGGACGAGGTGTGGCGGTCGGCGTTGCGTGACCTCGTGGTCGTCGGTGACGCGCCGGACGAGGTGGGGTTCCTGCGGGATGCCACCGAGTCGGGCGAGCTGCGGGTGGTGAACCTGGACGGCGAGACGGTCCGGCTGTCGCCGAGGACGGTGACGCTGCCGCATCCGGTACTGCTGCCGGACCTGGAGGAGCTGCGGGAGTTCGCGACGGGACAAGGGATCGTCCAGCGCGTCGAGCAGATTCACCGGGCGGTCTGGCGCAAGCCGGCGAACCTGTACGGCGACGGGACCGAGGTGACGGACTTCGCCGGGGCCAGTTTCGGCTCGCCCTACGCGCTGGCCGCCTCGCTCGGCTACCGGACGACGGGCGGCTACACCATCTGCCGAATGCGCGACGGGCAGCGGACCGTCGACGCCTGTCTGTGGACCGGATCGTACGAGTACAGCACGCAGAGCGGGGCCCTGTTCTGGGGCGACCGGGACGGCCGCGCGCTCCGGCTGCGGGAGATCGGCCCGGTGGCCTGGTCGGAGGGGACGCGGATCGCTGCGGCACTCCACGCCGGGCGCGTGATAGAGGAGGGGACGGACGCGTGAGCGGGGGGACGCGGGTGTCGTACGAGGAACTGCTGGAAGCCGGTGCGGTACTGCCGCGCGGCTCACGGGACGTCGGTGAGCGGGCCGTGCCGCTGACGGCACGCACGTACCGTCAGCCGGGGCCGGACGACCGGGTGGTGGTGCGGCTGGTCACCGAGGACCTGGGCGCGGCGGAGGACCTGGCCGCTGGTCACGCCGGCTTCGTACCGGACGGGAAACCGGTCGAGGTCGGGCTGGCGTCGCGCCGGGCGCTCGGTTTCCCGGAGTGGGTGCTGGTGCACCACCCGCAGGACGCTCAGCACGCGCTGGACGTCGTCCCGGAGCTGGAGCGGATCGCCCGCCGGGCGAAGTCCAGTGTGCAGGCCGCCATGGACGACAGCCGGAAGGTCGCCCGGCGACTGGCCGCCTCCGTGCCGCACTTCCTGCCGACGTTCCACGAACAGGTCGGGCGGATCTTCCTGTCGGCGGAGAGCACGGCGTACGCGGCACAGATGTTCACCCGGGCCCGCGAGGCCGAGGCCGAGCACGGGCTGACGGTGGACGAGCAGCGGCAGGACGCCGTCTTCCTGGAGTTCGCGCTCGCCGGGGCGGTGTCGGTGAAGGCGCTTTCGGCGTACGCCAGGGAGCTGGCCGCCCGCTTGCCGGCGCCCGAGGCTCTGGAGCGGTTCACCCGGCTGTGTCTGTTGGGCAGCGCGGGCGGGCTCGTGCCGTCCGTCCGGTCGGGGGTCGATATACGCAGGCTGGCGCGCGCCGTCGGGCCGGACGGAGCCGAGGCCGAGCAGACGTACCTCGTGGAACTGCTCGCTCTGCCCGCCGCCATGAGGGCGCCGACCGGCTGGTGGAAGGCCCAGCGGGCGGCCCTCGTCGAGCTGGCCCGCCGACATCCCTCGGCGCGCGGCGCGCTCCTGGACGCGATGCCCGTCTCCTACGACCAGGACGTGCTGGTGCTGTGGCTGGACGTCCTGGAGGAGTCCGGGGCCCTCGCCGGGCTCTGGGACGACACCCTGCCCGAGGAGCGGCGGCCCCGGGACGGCATCGCGGGCTGGTTCGTCCGGTTCCTGGAGTTCCACACCGGGGCACTGCACTGGAGCGAACCCGCCCGCCTGCCCGCGCTGTACCGGCTGGTGGAGCGTGCCGCCGACCGACTGCGCACCGAACTCGCCGGTTCAGGGCGGGAGTTGGAGGTGGTGCGGGATCTCGATCTGCTGGATCTGCTGCTTGCCCGGAACGTGCCCGTCGCCCCGTTCCCGGAGAACCACCGGCTGCCCCTGGAGCAGTGGGCGAGCTTCGACGACCGGCGCGACCTGTTCGCCCTCGCGGCCGACGAACGCTTCCGGGAGGTCTTCCACCGCAGCGCCGACGGGTTCTACGGCAGTACGGACCACCTGCACACGCTCAGGGTCCTCGCCCGGTCGCCCGGCGGCCGTCCGATGCTGGCGGACTGGGTGCGCGAGGTCGCCCGGCGGGCGCCCGCCGCCGGACTGCCCGACCTCCCCGAGGCACTCGGCCCCCTGCACTGGCTCCCCGCCGAGGTGCTGAGCCTGGCAGAGGACGAGATGCGGGCGGTGGCCGCGGCCGACCTGGCCCCGCTGCTGGCCCGGACCCTGCGGACCGGCCTCTTCGACGAACTCGGCTGGCCAGCCTGGGACGAGGCGGCCCGCGCCCTGGTGGAGAGGGAGGACATCCAGTTCCTGCATGTAGCGGACGCCTGGCCGCACCTCGTCGTCGCCGGTGACTCGCAGGTCCGGGTGATCGACGCCGACGGCACAGTGCTCGTCCATGATCTGCGGTTGCCGGAGACGGCGGGGTACTACGACCGTCCCGGTTTCCACTTCGTGGACGGCGAACTGCTCGTCCACTGGCGGACCGGCGACCACGGAAACAGCGGCTACTGGCACCACACGCCCGACCGGATCGTGGCCCTGGAGGGCCTGCGCGGCGCCCGCATGGGCATCGACTGGTACCGGGAGGAGACCGGGGTGTCGACCCTGCCCCTGCCCTGCGGCGGACGGATCGTCGGGCCGGGTGTCCTCCACCTCGGCGGCACCTTCCTGCATCAGGAGGCGTTGCTGCTCAGCGACGGCGACTCGTACTGGATGCGGGGAGGAGACACCTGGCTCGGATTCGACCCCGACACCGGCACGCTCGGCCCCGAGAGCATGCCCGCCTTTCTCACCGAGGCGACGCTCGACGCCCCCGAGGGCAGCACGTTCGAGTACGGCACGCTGCTGCCCCACTACGACGCCGAGTTCGGCCCCGCCGCGGCGCCGGTGGACGAACTGCTCGGCTGGCGCGTGATCCGGCTGCCCGACGGCTCGCGGCGCGGCGAGGACCTGGCCGGACGCCGCGTCACCGTGCCGGCGGGCGCGGGGCTGCCGTGCGCCGCGGTGGTGTTTCCCGGCGCGGACCGGCCCGTGGCCGCGAGCCGGGACACCGGCTGGGCCGTCCACCTCGTCGATGCGGACGGCGTCGTCACGGCCACCGCGCGGGTGGACGGCGCCCCCGGCGCGTTCGCGGAGGGCACCCCGATCCTCCCGCCCCCGACCTACTGGCACTGTCTGCGCCCCCGGGACCCCCAGGGCTCCGCCGCACTGCGCCGCATCGACGACGACACGGCGCGAGCCCTGCTCGGGGCCGCCTCGACGCGATCCGAGGACGAACTCCCGGATGCTGTACGGGAGTTGGTGCCGCAGGTCACCCATGACGCCCTGGTGTCGGGGATCGCCGGAGTGCTGCGATTCGCCGCCGAGCAGCAGGCGGTCCTCGACAGGGTGGCGGCCAGGCTCAAGGAGGCGCTCACCGCGACCGGGTCCGAGTCCGCGCGCCGACCGTATCCGACACTGCTTTCCCCACCCCTAACTCCTATTCCCCTGCCCGGAGACGCAATGAATACCGCATACTCACCCGTAACGGAATTCAACCTCCTGATGGATCTACAGGACAGGATCGGCTACGAGAATTTCGCCGACGGATTCGGTCTGACGGAATACGGTGACCTCTCCGGCTTGGTGGCGGGTTGGTCGGACGACCTCGAATTCACGGGTCGGCTGATTCCCTTCGCGCAGGCCACCGGCGGCGGCTCGTTCTACGCGCTCTGGAAGATCGACGACCGGACCGACCTCGCCACCCTGCCTGTGGTCGTCTTCGGCGACGAGGGCGGGCAGCACGTGGTGGCCCGCGATGTGCGGGAGCTGTTCCAGCTGCTCGGCTTCGACGCGGAGATCAGCGTCGACTGGGAGAGGGCCTACTTCTACCGCGACGAGGACGAGCCGTACACCGAAGGCCGCGACGAGTACGTGGCCTGGCTGGACCAGCACTTCGGTCTGCCCGTGGCCACGAACCCCGATGCCGTCCTCGCGGCGGCGCAGGAGGAGTTGGGGCAGCGGTTCGCGGACTGGGTCCGCCCCTTCCTGCCTTGATCACACCCCATGAGCGCACCCATCACGAACGAACGAGAGGTAAGTCCATGCATGGAGTGCCGCTGACGGAGCGGGTCATCGAGGCGGTGCGCCGCGATCCGGGAGCCAGCGCGCTGCCGCACCTGCTGCCGTACGTCAATGTGCCCTGGGTGGAAGGCGGTGAGGCCAGGCCGATGGCCGAGGACGTGCTCGCGGAGGCCGTGTTCCCGTCCGGGCGCCCGTTGCCGCCGAGCCTGCGCGCCTGGCTGGCGTACGACACCAGTCTGCTGGAGCGCCACAAGTGGTTCGCCCCGGACGGCGGGTTCGCGCCGCGGCCACTGGACCAGTTGGTCGGGGACGAGATGGGCGACTTCTGGGCCGAGCCATTCGCATGGCTGTCCGGGCACCTCTCCGAGTGCTTCCTCCTGCCAGGCGGATCGGACTCCCGACGGATCCTGGCCGTCACGGAGCCCGACGAGGAGGGCGAGTACCCCGTCCTCGCGCTCGACCTGGACGACATGCCGTACCTCGGACTCATGTACCCGGGCTTCGACGTCTACCTCGCCGACACCGCAGGCCTGCTGGAACTGGGCAAGCGGCAGACCTACACGGACCTCATCGACCATGGCACCTACGGGCCCCGGATGCGCCGCCACGCCGTGCAGTGCTTCGCGGGCGAGACCTGTGTGGAGTACCCGTTCGAGTTCGCCCCCCTCTACGAGCAGTTGTTTCCAGGGCAGGGGCTGATCGCCGGACGAGGTGGGAGCCAGTGCTGACGCTGTCCACCTGGCGGGCCCGCTTCGACCCCCTGCACGACACCTCCGGTGTGGCCCGGCAAACCGGTGGCCAGATCGCCGACTTCCTCAGGCACGACCACGGCTGGTACCACCACGCCGGCGACCTGATCCTCCCCGACGACACCGACCTTGACATCGCGCTGGTCGTCGACGGCGACCTGGTGGTGCACGGCTTCCTCGACGACCATGTGTCCGGCCTCGGCATGCTGGTCGTCCTGGGCGACCTGGTCGTACGGGACCTGCTGTCGTGGGGCGCGCTCTACGTCGGGGGCGACCTGCGCTCACAGGGCGTGGTCCACGCCTATTACAACGACTTCACCTTCGAGGTCGCGGGCGCGGTGCACGCCCGGGCCCTGATCCTCGACGACAAGTTCGGCGACTACCGCAGGGGCACCCTGGGGGTGGAGATCGACGCGTACGATCCCACGCCCGAGCAGCTCCGGGCCGCCCACGAGATCTTCGTCCCCGAGGTGTACGAGGAGGACCGGGACGCGGAGGAGGAAGAGTCGGAGTCGCGCAGGCCGAGCTATGACCGGATCCGTGCCCGGCTGCACGCCGGCCGGCCCCTGTTCAAGGACGAGAGCAGTGGCTGAGCAGTACGTATCGGCGTTCGTCGTCGAGGAGGAGCACTTCCGGGCCATGGTCGGCTCCCGGGACGAGGACCTCGTCCGTACGGCCGTCGCCGCTGTCCGCCCCCTGCGGAAGGCGGGGAAACTGCTGCGTGCCACGGACGCCCGCGAGGTGGAGCGGGCGCTCCGGGAGATCGTCTCCGGGCTGCCCACCCCATCCCGCGCAGGTGGGTACGGCTGGCTGCTGGAGCTCCTAGCCCCTGCTCTCGGGGAGCCCGTCGGTGAGGTGGTCCTGCCGGGGCGGGGATGGCACGACCTGGAGAAGGCGCTGTGTTCCTGGGGGTTGGCCTCTCTCGCCGAACTCTGGGGGCGTGCCTGGTCGTTCCCCCTGACCGACAACCCACGGCAACCCGACCCGTGGCCCTTCCCGGTGCTCGCGCCGCTCAAGGAGCTGGACCGGATCCGGGACGAGCTCACCGCCTTCGACACCGACCGCGTCTACGACGACTACGGCTTCCTGCCGGGCGGCGACGACGTGGAGGAAGTGGTGCCCTTGCTGGACGAGTCGTTCCCGGCGTGGGTGGACGCGGCCATCGTCCACGGCCGCGACCTGCTCCTGATCCGTGACGGCGGAAGGTGAACATGCCGAACGGAGGCAAGGCCCCATGTCCATGTGGTTGAAGCTCACGAAGCTCGAACCGTCGCTGCTCAAGTCGGCGCTGGAGGAGTTCAGACGGACCGGGGACTCCTTTGGGTGCGACTACCGCCTGCTCAGCGCCGTCGCCGAAGGCCGTGCCGAGGTCGAGGAGGGCACCGCGGACTGGACGAAGGCCTACCCATGGCTCGCCAGGTCGACCGGCCACGGCTGCGTCGTCATCGAGGAGCACCGGTTCGGCTACGGGCCCGCCTTCATCCTCACCCCCGACGAGGTCCGTCAGGTCGCCAAGGGCCTGGTCGCCGAAGGCTGGGCCGTCGGTGCCACGGCGGCCGACTGGGACGGGGAGAGCGAGGACCACGGGCTCCAGGACCTGGGCCCGTTCTTCGCGGCCGCCGCAGCCGAGGGAAAGGCGGTGCTCGGCGGGGTGGACTGAGCCTGTGCGACCCCCGTTGCCGGGGCCTACAGCTGCCACCACCACGCTTCGAGGTCCTGGTCGTCGGCGAACTCCACGGGCACCGCGTAGGGCGACCGTTGTGCGATGAAGGAGACTCAGTGAAAGGCACACCGGACAGCCCGCCCACGCCAACTCAACGGCCCACGACCCCGAACGCGGCACCCAGCGGACGCCGGCACCGACTTCAACCACGCCACCGCGCCGCGACCAACGGCCCCGGAATCAGCGCCCGCACACCTTGCGGTACGGCGCGTCGGGTACGTGTGTGTGCCACTGGGCGGGGGTCAGGTCGGCGCCGCCGGTGCGGGCGCAGATCCGGGTGACGGCCCGGGCCGGGTCGATGGTGTACCGCTGGAGCGGGGCGTGGGCGCCGGCCGCGTGGAGCGTGGTGCTGTCGGGGTCGAAGGCCAGGGAGGTGATGGCGTCGCCGGGGGTGGTCAGCGGGCCGCCGAGGGGCTGCTGGGTGGCGATGTCCCACAGCTGGAGCGTGCCGGCGTCGCCGCCGGCGGCCAGGGTGCGGCCGTCGGGGCTGACGGCGAGTGCGCTGACCGCCTCGGCCGTGTCGCCGAGCGGCGTGGGGAAGACGTTGCGCAGCACCCCCGCGCGGTTCTTCAGGGCGCCGTCCCACAGTGAGACCCGCCCGGTCTGGTCGCCCGCCGCGAGCCGGGAGCCGTCGGGGGCGAAGGCGAGGGCACCGATCCTGTTGCCCTGGACGAGGTCGTGGGAGCGGACGGTGCCGGAGGGCAGGCGGACGGCGCGGTCGGCGCCGACGAGCAGTCGTCCGTCGGGGCGGACGGCCAGCTCGGTGCCGGTCGCGTCCGGGTGCACGGCGGTCCGCCGGTGCCGCGCGGTGTCCCACACCTCGTTGCTCGGCTTGCCGAGGGGGGTTGTGCGTACGGCGTACAGGGCGTGGCCGTCGGGTCCCAGGGCCAGGGTGACCACCGCTCCGACGGGCGACGGCGTCGCCAGATCCAGTGCGGTCCGTGCGCGGCCGCGGGCCGTGTCCCAGAGGGTGAACCGTTGCGGTGAGGCGAGGCGGCCGGGTGCGGAGACGCCGTAGGCGAGCGCGCCGCCCTCGGGGTCGAACGCCATCAGGGCCAGGGTGTCCTGCGCGAGGACCGGCCCGTCGGGATCGCGCGAGACGGGCAGGGGCACCGGCGGCAGCGTCCGCACCACGTGTCCGTCGCGGGTGTCGCGCAGCTGGAAGCGGTACATGTTGTCGGCGCGTTCGGCGGTGGCGAGGGTACGGCCGTCCGGGCTGAGCAGCACCGTTTCAAGGGGATCGTCGCGCCATGCGGAGGTGACGGCGCCCGTGAGGTCCAGCGTGTGGACGGTGCCGCCTTCGAGGTAGCGCAGCAGCGGCCGGCCGGGGTCCCAGGCGAGGCCGCCGTAGAGGTGCTCGTTGTTCAGGGGGTGGCGGAACGCCGGGGCGGGGGCGTCTGTCGTGACGGCCGTGAGACGCCAGGCCCTGATCTCGCTGCCGCCGGCGGTCGCCAGGAAGGCCCCGTCCTCGCTGAAGGCGAGGCTGTGTACGTCCCGGTCCGCGAGGCCGACGATCAGGCGTCCTGACACGGCGTCCCAGACCTGGACGCCGTCGGGGGAGGCCATGGCGAACCGGTCGGCCCCGGCGCCCGGGCCGCCGAACACCAGCGTCGAGTCGTCGTCGCAGAGGGCGCCCGCGTCCTCCCAGTCGCCGGGCAGGGTACGCCCGCGCTCGGTGTCCCACAGCCGCGGCGGCCTGCCGTTGGGGCAGTCGGCCAGCAGTCGGCCGCCGGTGCCGGCCGCGACGTTCGCGAGGCGGGTCGCCCGTGTCTCGAACAGCAGTGTGCCGTCCGCGGCCGAGCGCAACCGCACCCGGTCGTCGTCCGGACCGCTCACCGCGTAACTGCGGCCGTCGGCGCCGAAGTTCACAACGGCGTCGGCCAGCACAGGGGCGCCGCTCCACCGCCCGGCCGATGTGTCCCACAGCCGGGTGCCGTCGTCCCCGGCGACCACCAGCAGCCGCCCCTCGGGGTCGGCCCCGGCCACGGTTCCGTCCGGCAGTCGGCCCGAGGCGAGCCGGTGGTGGGTCGCCACGTCCCAGGTGCGCCAGGTGCCGTCGGCAGCACTGAGCAACGTACGGCCGGAGCGGGTGAGGAAGCGGGCGGGGCTGCTTCCGGGAGCCGGGTCGGTGAAGGTGTCGGTCTCGGGCTGGGCAAGGGCGCCGAGCAGGGCGCGACGGGTGTCCGGCGACTCGGTGACCCGCCAGGCGGCGACGCCGAGCAGCTGAGCGGTGCGCGGGTCGGTGGTGCGCAGGGCGTCGGCGACCTCGGCGACCCGGTGGGCCGCTGCTTCGGTACGCCGGCGCTGGTTGTCGCTGTGCTGTGTCCAGGCGACCAGGCCGGCGACCAGGGATACGGCCAGGACTGCCGCGAGCGAGACCAGCTGTGCCCGGCACCGGCGCGCGGAACGGGCAGCCGCGTGCTGCTCGGCCTCGCGGGCGTCCAGCGCGGCGGTGAGAAAAGCCCGCTCGGTCGCGGTGAGCAGGCCGTCGTCGTCAGCGAACAGCTCCTCCGCGCGGGCCAGCCGGGTGCTGTACAGGGCGCCGGGGTTGCGGTCGTGCTCCAGCCCGGTGCGGGCGGCCTCGGCCAGGGCCCGGTGGTGGCGCAGGCGTTCGCGATTCTCCTCGATCCAGCCGTGCAGCCGGGGCCAGCAGGTGATCAGCGCCTCGTGGGCGAGCTGGGCGCCGTCCTCGTCGACGGTCAGCAACCGGGCGCGGGTCAGTCGGTCCACCACCGCCGACACGTCGGCTCCCGCCCACTCCTCAAGTTCGGCCCGGGTGAGCGGGCGTCGCGTGTCGGGGGTGCCCTGGCCGGGCTCGACCATCCGCAGCAGCAGGTGCCGGGCGGTGCGGGCCTGCTCGGGCGACAACTGCGCGAACGCCTTTTCGGCAGTCGCCGCGATCGCGCCGTGTACACCGCCCACCGCCTGGTAGGTGGCCAGGGTCAGTGTCCGGCCCCGGCGCCGCCGCCAGGTCTCCAACAGTGCGTGCGAGAGCATCGGCAGTCCGCCGGGCTCGTTGAGCACCTCCTCGACGATCCGTGCCGTCAGCTCCCGCTCGACAAGCAAGCCGGCCGCCTGAGCGGGCTTCACCACTGCCTCGCGCAGTTCGTCCGCCGACATCGGGCCGACCAGGAGGGCCGCGCCGCGCAGGGCGTCCGCCAGGTTCCGGTGTTCGGCGCAGCGGGCGTAGAAGTCGGCCCGTACGGCGATCAGCACCCGCACGCGGCTGTCCGGGTCCCGGGCGGCGAGCAGCAGGTCGATGAAGCGGGTCCGCTCCGCGCGGTCCCGGCACAGGGTGAAGACCTCCTCGAACTGGTCCACCACGACCCAGCTCTCCGGCTCGCTCTCCGCCGGGGCCAGCAGATGGCCGTACGTGGCGGCGGGCCGTGGCCCCGGGGTGAGGATGCGCAGCACCGCCGGGCCGCCCAGGTCCCGGATCCGCTCCCGCAGCCGGGGGATGAGCCCGGCCCGCAGCAGCGAGGACTTGCCGCTGCCGGACGCCCCGACCACCACCGCGAACCGGTGCTCGCACACCAACTCCCGCAATTCCTCCGTCAGTCGGTCCCGGCCGAAGAACAGATCGCGGTCGTCCGGCTCGAACCGGGCCAGTCCCCGGTACGGCGGCGGCGCGTCCTCGGCATCCTCCCGTGCCTCCCCCGCGGCCGCGGCCTCCTTCCAGCGCGACTCCCACTCGCCCGGATCGCCCCCGCAGCCGCGCACGTACCCCTGGACCACGGCGAGCGACGGCAGCCGGGTGCCGGCCGCAGCCTTTGACAACGTTGCCGCCGAGAACCCCGCCACGTCGGCCATGGTCCGGTACGACGGGTTGCCGGCGGCCCTTCGCAACTCCCGCAGCTCATGGGCGAAGCGCTGCGCCGGTCCGGCCGCCGGATCCAGAGGTCTTTCGGGACGCGCCACGGACTTGCCCACTTCCATGCAGATTCCGCAGAGCGGTGAAATCTCTACTCAAGGACCAAAAACATATGTTTCCTGCCGCTCGGTAGTCACCGCTTTCCTCCGAGATGTGACGTTGATGACAGTGATGGAACGGGCCGCGCATCAACTCGGCGGCACCGCGCGGGATTGATTCCCCTGATGGCGGGGGGTGAGCAACAACCTGTGCGTTGTCAGCCTCGGTCACGTCAGCCCGGATCTCCGGATCCCCGGCCCACCGAGCACCTGGAGAACAGCGCATGTCCTCTACCGACATCACGGCGCTCCCCGAACGGGGGGTACCCCAGCCTCCGCCCCGGCGAGGCGCCCGCAGGGTCACCGTCGGATCGATCGTGACCACGGTCGTGCTGTCGATCTTCGCCACTCTGCTCGGCCCGCTGGGCGTACTGCAGAGCGCGAGCGCCGCGACCGGTGCGAACGTCACCTGGCGCATCAGCAGCGAGCCCGCCGACGCCAAGACCGGCTACGTCACCATGCTCAACGGCATCAGGGAGGCGATCAGGGCCGGCAGGGTCAGACCGGTTTCGGGAGGCCCGGCCGTCGACGTCACCGACGTCGACGGGGCCAACCAGTTCATCACCGTCGACCTGCACGCCGAGGACAGACCCGAGTTCATCCGGGTGTTCATGCGCCGGTCGGACTCCTACGTCATGGGATGGCGGGTGGCCACCGAGGACGGTGCCGGTGCTGTGCACTTCGGCAACTTCCTGACGCTGGACCCCCACGTGAACCTGCCGGGGGCCATCCGGACGGGCAATGGCGCGAACGTGAACTCGCGGTTCGAGAACCTGGCGAACTACAGCGACCTGCAGCAGCAGGGCGCCACCCGCGAGGGCATGCAGATCACTCCGGCCAGCCTGAACACCGCCGTGCTGAGGCTCCAGGGCGGTGAGCAGATCGAGACCAGGCTCGGGGCGCAGTCGATCCTTCAGGTGATCGTGGCAGTCGCCGAAGGTTCTCGGTTCCGGAACCAAGCGGGTGAAACGGCGACGGCGTTCGGCAGGGGGCAGGCCTTCACCGTCACCGCGCAGCACATGGCGCAGCAGAACAACTGGGCCACCATGAGCAGGGCGCTCCTGGTCGCGATCGTCGCGGGCGTCGCCGTCCTCGCGGCTCCCATCGAGGTCGGCGCGGTCGTCTTCGGGACCGTGGCGGCCCTCGCGGCCGCGGTCATGACGGCCCATCACTCGAACGTGAACACCAAGGGCAGGCACCTTGCCGAGGGCGACTTCTCGGAGTATGTCCAGCCCGACGGCTTCGGCGACTACCCGACCGTGCAGGCCGCGATCGACGCCGCTCCCACGGACGGGGTCGAGCACAACATCATCATCGCGCCGGGCACCTACCACGAGACGATCAACGTCCCGGCGAGCAAGCGCAAGCTGTTCATCAAGGGTTCCACCGGCAACGCAGCCGACGTCGTCATCACCGCCGACAAGGCCCACGGGATGATCAATCCCGCGACCGGCGCGCCGTACGGAACCCAGGGCAGCGCCGTGGCCACCTTCAAGGCGCCCGACATCACTGTCGCGACCATCTCGATCGTCAACTCGTTCGACCCCGCCAAGCACCCGGAGGTCGGCCCGTACGAGACGCAGGCCGTCGCGGTGGCCGCCATGGGCGACCGGCAGACCTTCAGCCAGGACCGGATCATCAGCCGCCAGGACACGGTGCTCGTCAAGGGGATACAGCCCACGGACCAGGCCCGCCAGTACTTCGTCGGCAGTTACATCGAGGGCACGGTCGACTTCATCTTCGGCAACGCCACCGCGGTGTTCGACCGGTGCAACATCGCCATGCGCAACTGGGTCGGCGGCACGGTGCTGGCACCCAACACCGACAAGAGCAAGAAGTACGGAATCCTGATCTCCGGCAGCGAGATCTTCACCAACGGCGTGCCGGTGAAGACGATGTACCTCGGCCGGCCGTGGCACAACTCGCCGGACGTTTCGCCCCAGGCGGTCGTCCGCGACAGCGTGATCCACTCGGGCGTCAACTCCGACCACCCCTGGACCGACATGACCACCGACTACTCCTGGACGCAGGCCCGGTTCAAGGAATACAACAACTACGGCCAGGGAGCCGGAGACAACCCGAACGCACCGCAGCTGACCGACGCCCAGGCCCCTGACTACACCGCCAGGAAGTACCTGGCCGGCACCGACGGCTGGAACCCGGTCTACTGACCGAAACCGAGCCGACGGGCACACAGCCCACCGGCGGAGGCCCTTCCCGTCTGGCGGACGGGAAGGGCCT
>NZ_JBSFDA010000225.1:0-13649 GCF_053593675.1 Streptomyces sp. NPDC002156
GCCGGACGGGCTAAAAGATCCAGCCCCGGCCGGCACCACTCAGCCCGTCCGGCGTTTGAGGACGAGGCCGTTCAGGCCGATAGGGGGGTCTGGGGGCGCAGCCCCCAGGGATGGGAACGGGTAAGGGCGGCGGGGGCGAAAGAAACCCTGCTCAGTCGTCTCTTCGGCCCCGGTTCCCAGGCCGGGCCGCGACCCACGCCCGCACCGTGTCCGCGTACCAGAAGGGTTTCCCGCTCTCCACATGGTCGGGCGGGGGCAGCAAGCCGTGTTTGCGGTACGAGCGGACGGTGTCCGGCTGGACGCGGATGTGTGCGGCGATCTCTTTGTACGACCAGAGCCGTCGGTCGGTCATCGGTGCACCTCCCTGCGCGCGTCACGGGGTCGGCCAGGGTCGGCCGTCGGGGGAGCCGGACGCGGCGCTTGGCGATCACAAGGCCTTTGCCCGGTGAACGGCACGCGGTGACCCTGAGTAAGTGTCTGTTGACACGACGTGACGCATAACCCGCGTACACGCGACATGCGTGACGGAAGGGGAGCGTTTGTGACACGAGTGAAGCAAAGGCGCACGCCCGCGGCCCGGAGTGGCGCGTTGACCGGCGGGCGTACGCCACGTATCGGGGGCGGGCGCTTGCGCCCCGCCAGGGGCGCGGGGAACTGCGCGACCAGCCACGACGGACCCGCAGCCGACCGATTCCCCTCGCCGCTCACCCAGCGGAGCTACGCCCCGCAGGACCGAAGAAACGCCCGAGTCCGCTGCGCGATAGGCAGCGGCTTGTCCGGCTCGCACGGATACATGTCCTGCTCGACGATCGCGAACAGCTCCACGTCCAGCTTCTGCGCAGCAGCCAGCACCGGACCCAACTCCGGGACGCCCGCCGGAGGTTCGCACATGACACCCCGTGCCACCGCCGGGCCGAACGGGACCTCGTTCGCCCGTACGTCCGCGAGGATCTCGGGGTCGACCTGCTTGAGGTGGAGGTAGCCGATCCGCTCGCCGTAGGTCTCGATCAGCTTGACGCTGTCGCCACCGCAGTAGGCGTAGTGGCCCGTGTCCAGGCACAGCGAGACGAGCGACGAGTCGGTGCCGTCGAGGAAACGTGTGACGTTCGCCTCGCTGTCGATGTGGGTGTCGGCGTGCGGGTGGACGACGATCTGCAGGCCGTACCGCTCCCGCACCTCGTGGCCGAGACGCTCGGTCAGCGAGGTGAGGTTGCGCCACTGCTCGGGCGTCAGTGTGTCCGGCTCCAGCACCTCACCGGTCTTGTCGTCCCGCCAGAAGGACGGGATGACCACCAGGTGGGAGGCGCCCATGGCCTGCGCGAGCACCGCGTTGTCCGCGACGTGCGCCCAGGTCTTCTCCCAGACGGCCTCGCCGTGGTGAAGCCCGGTGAACACCGTGCCGGCGGACACCTTCAGGCCGCGCTTGGCCGTCTCCTCGGTGAGGACGGCGGGGTCGGTCGGCAGGTACCCGTACGGGCCCAGCTCGATCCACTCGTACCCGGACTGCGAGACCTCGTCGAGGAAGCGCTGCCAGGGAACCTGCTTGGGGTCGTCCGGGAACCACACGCCCCAGGAGTCGGGCGCCGAGCCGATCCTGATGCGCGACAGCGGGGAACCCGACGGAGACGAAGGGGACTGAGGCGACAACGTAGTCATGGGCGCCAGCTTCAGCCGATGCCGGGACGCGTGTCAAGGTCTGGTCCGAATGTCCGGACAAAGTATTGACAGGGCTCCGGGAGGCGGGCTAGACCTGACTGCGAGCCGCTGTGCCGCGAAGAGATGCGAAGAGACGCGAAGAGAACCGAGGGGAAGTCGATGGCGTACGACCTGATCACCATGGGGCGGATCGGAGTGGACCTGTATCCACTGCAGACCGGTGTGCCGCTCGCCCAGGTGACGTCCTTCGGGAAGTTCCTCGGCGGATCGGCGACGAACGTCGCGGTCGCCGCGTCCCGCCTCGGGCGGAGCACCGCGGTGATCACCCGGACCGGCGACGACGCCTTCGGCCGCTATCTGCACGACGCCCTGCGCGACTTCGGCGTCGACGACCGCTGGGTCACGTCGGTGCCCGGGCTCAACACCCCGGTCACGTTCTGCGAGGTCTTCCCGCCGGACGACTTCCCGCTGTACTTCTACCGGCAGCCCAAGGCGCCGGATCTCGAGATCGACGCCCACGAGCTGGACCTGGACGCGGTCCGCGAGGCGAAGATCTTCTGGGTGACGGGCACCGGCCTGAGCGAGGAGCCCAGCCGCACGGCGACCCTGGCCGCCCTCACCCACCGCGCCAAGTCCGGTACGACGGTCTTCGACCTCGACTGGCGCCCCATGTTCTGGAAGGACCCGGCGGAGGCCCGACCCTTCTACGTCGAGGCCCTCCGCCACACCACCGTCGCCGTCGGCAACCTGGACGAGGTCGAGGTGGCGACCGGCGTACGCGAGCCGCACGCCGCCGCCCGCGCCCTCCTCGACGCCGGAGTCGAACTGGCGGTCGTGAAGCAGGGCCCGAAGGGTGTTCTCGCGGTCAACAGCAAGGGCGAGAGCGCCGAGGTGCCCCCGCTCCCGGTGACCGTCCTCAACGGCCTCGGTGCCGGCGACGCCTTCGGCGGCTCCCTCTGCCACGGCCTCCTAGAAGGCTGGGACCTGGAGCGCATCATGCGTCACGCCAACGCGGCCGGCGCGATCGTCGCCTCCCGCCTGGAGTGCTCGTCGGCGATGCCCACCCCGACCGAGGTCGAGGCGGCACTGGCGGCGGGGGCGGTTCTGTGAGCGCCACCGCACCGGTCGGCAACGGCACCAACCCCCTTGCCCCCCTCACCCCGCTTGCCCCCGTCGACATCTCCGCCCTCGCCACCACCCGCGCCCGGCACCCCGAGGCCATCGCGGAAGCCGCCGCCCGCCGGACCCGGCGCCCGCTCCTCGGTGACTCCGGCCGGCTGATGATCGTCGCCGCCGACCACCCGGCCCGTGGCGCCCTCGGGGTCGGCAACCGCAAGCTGGCCATGGCCAACCGTGCCGACCTGCTCGAACGGCTGTGCCTGGCACTCTCCCGCCCCGGTGTCGACGGTGTCCTCGCGACCGCCGACATCCTGGACGACCTGCTGCTCCTCGGCGCGCTCGACGGCAAGGTCGTCATGGGGTCGATGAACCGTGGCGGCCTCTCCGGCGCCACCTTCGAGCTCGACGACCGCTTCACCGGCCACCGTCCCGAGGACATGGCCCGCCTCGGCTTCGACGCGGGCAAGCTCCTCGTACGCATCGACTACGACGACCCGGGCTCCCTCACCACCCTGGAGTCCACGGCCCACGCCATCGACGCGATGGCGGAGCGCCAACTCCCGCTCTTCGTGGAGCCGTTCATCAGCAGGCGCGGCCCCGACGGCAAGCTCCGCAACGACCTCTCCGCCGAGGCCGTCACCAAGTCCATCGCCATCGCCTCGGGCCTGGGCGGCAGTTCGGCGTACACCTGGCTGAAGGTCCCCGTCACGGAGAACCCGGACGACATGGCCGAGGTCATGCAGACCTCCACCCTGCCCGCCGTGCTCCTCGGCGGCGAGGTCGGGGACGACCAGGAGGGCGCGTACGAGAAGTGGCGCGGCGCGCTCCAACTCCCCACGGTCCAGGGCCTCGTGGTCGGCCGCTCGCTGCTGTACCCGGCGGACGGCGATGTGTCCGCGGCCGTGGACACCGCCGTCGGACTCCTGTGAGGCGCGCGATGACCGACGGCAGCAACAACAGCCTTTACGTCGAACGCGGCACGTCCACGAACGCGCAGTACGCCGTCGACATCGACCCCAAGCGGGCCGGCTGGACCCACAGCAGCCTGCGCATCGTGGAGTTGGCCCCCGGCGGCACGCACACGTTCACCTCCGGTGACAGCGAGTGGATCGTGCTCCCGCTGAACGGCGGCTGTACGGTGCAAGTAGAGGACGGCACGGCGCACGACGAGTTCCAACTCCTGGGCAGGGAAAGCGTGTTCGCGTCGGTCTCCGACTTCGCGTACGTACCCCGCGACGCCCGGGCACAGATCGCCTCCGGCGCGGGAGGCCGCTTCGCCCTGGCAGGAGCGAAGTGCGGGCGACGACTCCCCGCTCGCTACGGCCCCGCGCCGGAGGTCCCCGTCGAAGAGCGCGGCAGCGGCAGCCAGTTGAGGCACGTCCGCAACTTCGCCTCGGCCGACGCCTTCGACTGCGACAAGCTGATCGCGGTCGAGGTCATCACTCCCGGCGGCAACTGGTCCTCGTACCCGCCGCACAAGCACGACGAGCAAGTGCCGGGCGTGGAAGCGGAGTTGGAGGAGATCTACTACTTCGAGATCGACGGCCCGAACGGTTTCGGCTATCAGCGCGTATCCCCTTCCCGTGAGGGCGGATCCGACGTCCTCGCGGAGGTCCGCTCCGGCGACGCCGTCCTCGTACCCGACGGATGGCATGGTCCGTCCATCGCCCAGCCCGGTCACGACATGTACTACCTCAACGTCATGGCGGGGCCGGGTGAGACGAGGGAGTGGCGGATCTGCTTCCACCCGGACCACACGGAGGGATACCGATGACGGTGCAGACCTCGACGACGAGGCTCACGGTCGCGCAGGCGCTCGTACGCTTCCTGGCCGCCCAGTACACCGAACGGGACGGCGTCCGACGCCGGTTGATCGAGTCGACCTGGGGCATCTTCGGCCACGGGAACGTCGCCGGCCTCGGCCAGGCGCTCATCGAGTACGGCGCAGACATGCCGTTCCACCAGGGCCGCAACGAACAGTCCATGGTGCACGCGGCAGTCGGCTACGCGCGTCAGTCCAACCGCCTCTCCACGCAAGCCGTGACGACGTCGATCGGCCCGGGCGCGACCAACCTGGTCACCGGCGCCGCGCTCGCCACGATCAACCACCTCCCGGTCCTGCTCCTCCCCGGCGACACCTTCGCGACCCGCCCGGCGGACCCGGTCCTCCAACAGCTCGAAGTCCCGTACGCCGGCGATGTGTCGGTCAACGACTGCCTACGCCCGGTGTCGAGGTACTTCGACCGCGTGACGCGCCCCGAGGCGCTGATCCCGGCGGCGCTGCAGGCAATGCGGGTGCTGTCGGACCCGGTTGAGACAGGTGCCGTAACTCTCGCTCTCCCGCAGGACGTTCAGGCCGAGGCGTACGACTGGCCGGACGAGTTCTTCGCCGACCGCGTGTGGCACGTACGCCGTCCGGCCGCCGACCCCGACGAACTGACGGAGGCGGTACGGGCGATCCGCGCCGCCCGCCGCCCCCTGATCGTCGCGGGCGGCGGAGTCCACCACAGCCGCGCGGAGGACGTGCTGGCGGAGTTCGCCACGGCGACCCGCATCCCCGTCGCCTCCACCCAGGCCGGCAAGGGCTCCCTGCACTACCTCCACCCCCAGGACGTGGGCGGCATCGGCCACACGGGAACGGCGACGGCGGACGAACTCGCGCGCCTGGCAGACCTGGTGATAGGCGTGGGCACCCGCTACACGGACTTCACCACGGCGTCCAACACCCTGTTCGCGGCGCCGGACGTCCGCTTCCTGAACCTCAACATCGCCCCGTACGACGGCCACAAGCTGTCCGCCACCACGCTGATCGCGGACGCCCGCAGCGGCCTGCAACAGCTGACGGAGGCGCTGGCGCTGCACGAGCACCGCGTCGCGGACGGGTACGTGAGCGAGTACACCGAGGACAAGGACCGCTGGGAACAGCGAGTAGACGCGGCGTACGAGGCCGACGAGCCGGATGTCCGGCCCACGCAGTCGCAGGTCCTGGGCGCGCTGGACGAGATCGCCGACGAGTCGGACGTGATCATCAACGCGGCGGGTTCACTCCCCGGTGACCTGCACAAACTCTGGCGCGCCCGATCGAGGGACCAGTACCACCTGGAATACGGCTACTCCTGCATGGGGTACGAGATTCCGGCCGCGATCGGTGTGAAGCTGGCGGCGCCCGAGCGTCCCGTATGGGCGCTGGTGGGCGACGGCACGTACCTGATGATGCCGACGGAGATCGTGACGGCCGTACAGGAGGGGATCGCGATCAAGCTCCTCCTGATCCAGAACCACGGCTACGCGTCCATCGGCGGTCTGTCGGAGTCGGTGGGCGGCGAGCGCTTCGGCACCGCCTACCGCTACCAGTCGGACGACGGTACGTACACGGGTGCTCCGCTGCCCGTGGACCTGGCCGCCAACGTGGCGAGCCTGGGCATGCGCGTCCTGCGCGCGAAGACGGTACGGGAGCTGCGGGCGGCGCTCGCCGATGCCCGTGCCGCCGACACTCCCACTTGTGTCTACGTCGAGACGGAAACGGCAGACACAGTGTCGGGCCCGCCTCCGGCGCAGGCCTGGTGGGATGTTCCTGTGGCCGAGACCGCGACCCGCCCGTCGGCGGTCAAGGCACGTGAGCTGTACGAACGGCACGTCTCTACCCGACGCCGCCATCTGTGAAGGAGAACCTGGGCATGACGAAGATCGTCAACCACTGGATCGGCGGCAAGACCGTCGAGGGCGCGTCGGGCACGTACGGGCCGGTCACCGACCCCGCGACCGGCGCGGTCACCACGAACGTCGCCTTCGCGACCGTCGACGAGGTCGACGCGGCGGTAGCGGCGGCCAAGGACGCGTACGCAACATGGGGCAAGTCGTCCCTCGCGAAGAGGAGCACCATCCTCTTCAAGTTCCGCGCGCTGCTGGACGCCAACCGCGACGCGATCGCCGAGCTGATCACGGCGGAGCACGGCAAGGTGCACAGCGATGCGCTGGGCGAGGTCGCCCGAGGCCTGGAGATCGTCGAGTTGGCGTGCGGCATCACCGTGCAGCTGAAGGGCGAGCTGTCGACGGAGGTGGCGAGCCGCGTGGACGTCTCGTCGATCCGTCAGCCCCTCGGCGTCGTCGCGGGCATCACGCCGTTCAACTTCCCGGCCATGGTGCCGATGTGGATGTTCCCCATCGCCATCGCGTGCGGCAACACCTTCGTCCTGAAGCCGTCCGAGAAGGACCCGTCGGCGGCGATGAAGCTCGCCGAACTCCTGTCCGAGGCGGGCCTGCCGGACGGCGTCTTCAACGTGGTCCACGGCGACAAGGTGGCGGTGGACCGCCTGCTGGAGCACCCGGACGTCAAGGCGGTCTCCTTCGTAGGTTCAACCCCCATCGCCCGCTACATCCACACCACGGCCTCGGCGAACGGCAAGCGGGTCCAGGCCCTGGGCGGCGCGAAGAACCACATGCTGGTCCTGCCCGACGCGGACCTGGACGCGGCGGCCGACGCCGCGGTGTCGGCGGCCTACGGCTCGGCGGGCGAGCGCTGCATGGCGATCTCGGCGGTGGTGGCGGTGGGCGCGATCGGCGACGACCTCGTGCAGAAGATCCGCGAGCGCGCCGAGAAGATCAAGATCGGCCCCGGCAACGACCCGACGTCCGAGATGGGCCCGCTCATCACGAAGGTCCACCGCGACAAGGTGGCGTCGTACGTCACGGGCGCGGCGGCGGAAGGCTCCGAGGTCGTCCTGGACGGCTCCGGCTTCACGGTCGAGGGCTTCGAGGACGGCCACTGGATCGGCATCTCCCTCCTCGACAAGGTTCCGACGACGGCGAAGGCCTACCAGGACGAGATCTTCGGCCCGGTCCTGACGGTCCTGCGCGTGGACACGTACGAGGAGGGCCTGGCCCTCATCAACGCCTCCCCCTTCGGCAACGGCACCGCGATCTTCACCCGGGACGGCGGCGCGGCCCGCCGCTTCCAGCTGGAGGTCGAGGCCGGCATGGTCGGCGTCAACGTCCCGATCCCGGTCCCGGTGGGCTACCACTCCTTCGGCGGCTGGAAGGACTCGCTGTTCGGCGACCACCACATCTACGGCAACGACGGCACCCACTTCTACACCCGGGGCAAGGTAGTCACGACCCGCTGGCCGGACCCGGCGGACGGTCCGTCGGGCGTGGACCTGGGCTTCCCGCGCAACCACTGAGCATCCCCTACAAGTGCCCGTCGACCTGGATTTTCCTGGTCGGCGGGCATTGTCGGTCCTGTACTTGTCTCGGTCACGATCACGGGCACGGGTCAGGAGCAAGTCCTGGCCCGCCTGCGGCAGTGGTACCGATGCCTCAACGCCCTTTGCGGATGAGGGCGGTGAGGCTTGCTCCTTCGGCAAGCGAAACCGGCCCGGTGGCGTCCGGGCTTCCGACCCCGAGCGCGATGGCGAGCGTTCGGCTGTGCAGATCGAGTGCGGATTCGGACAGCATCGTCATATCGTCGACGGCGCTGCGTGCTCGTATCCACCCTGTGGTGCCGATGCCGATACCCACCAGTGCTGCCGGCCACCA
This sequence comes from Streptomyces sp. NPDC002156, assembly GCF_053593675.1. Taxonomy (NCBI): domain Bacteria; kingdom Bacillati; phylum Actinomycetota; class Actinomycetes; order Kitasatosporales; family Streptomycetaceae; genus Streptomyces; species Streptomyces sp. NPDC002156. The sequence goes on from NZ_JBSFDA010000225.1 coordinate 8,311, forward strand.
GATGACGCCGAGCACCAGGTAGGGCCACGCCCAGGTGCCCACGGCAACAGCGGCGGCGAACGCGGTGTGGGCGGCGGTTATCTCGGCGCGGGAGATGTCCGGGAGTACGAGCCACAGGCGGGGCCAGGTGAAGGTCAGATCCAGTCCGTAGCGGTCCAGCGCGATCCTCTCGACGGCATGCACTCGATCACCCATCCACGTGGGACGGCCGGGTTCGGCCATGGCGATCCGGTTGGTCCGGTCGGCGGCGGCGTCGATTTCGCGTTGCTGGTCGGCGGTCCGGGATTCACCGGGATGGTCCAGGGCCAGCCGTCGCCGGCGGTCGACGCTTTGTCGCCAGCGAATGCGTCGCCGGGCAACGCGCCATCGGCACACGGGAGACGGGGGCCATTGGCCGAGCCAGATCAACCGGGTGAGCGGGGCAAGGGCCTGTACCGCCAGGCCGGCACCGGTAACACCCAGCAACAGCGCGCCGATCAGGATTCCCTGGACTCCTGCGGTCCGGCGGGGGAGGGCGGAGACGGTGTCGGCCGTGGCCCGGCTCAAACGCGACCAGTCCAGCGCGTGCTGGTGCCCCAGATGCGTCCCGGCCCATGCGGCCACGACGAACAGCACTCCCGGCACCAGCAGGAGAGTGACCCACCGCTCGGCCAGCTTCCTGGCCAGTTCCTGGAAAAAGCTGCTCACGGTGCTACTGACGGATCATCGGGTCGCCGGTGATCCGGCAACGCGGAACCGGCCCGGCCGGGACCGTGAACGCGATACGCGCGCACGCCTGGTCGGGACAGGCGAACTGTTCCTCGTCGGCTCGGCCGGGACCCGCACCAGGAAGACCGGTACCCAGTGACCGGACGGTGTCGTCCGACGCGGTGCCCAGTAGTTCGCCCAGCAGGTCGAGGATCGGCCGCCGGGCCCGGGCCTCGGCTTCGATCCGGGCCAGCAGAAGTCGGCGGTGCTCGGGCTGGCGAGCGCATTCCTGACGGAGTTCAGCCAGCTCTTCACAGAAGGTTGTCAGTACATCCCGTTCCGACACGTCCACCTCGGCCCCCCTACTCGCAAAGCTGCAGACGCAACAGTTATCCACTAATAGCATCGCGGACGTGAAGTTCGACGTGGTGCTGACGTTGGTGCATCGGCGGCTTTCGGCTTTCGGTCGGTCACAGGATCCTGACATCGTCCTCGCCGGCTCGGCACTGGCCGAGGCGTCCGGGTTGCGGGAAGCGGCGCAAACCGCTGACGAACCACGGCAGGCCGCGGCCTGCCGGGCCCTCGGCTGGCTCTACCTGTACCGCCACAAGGTGATTCCTCCTGGCCCGGACTCGAGCGGAGAGCTGGCCCGAGCGATCCTCCTGGTCATGCCGCTGGCCCACAACCAGGACGCCGTTCCCGAACCACTGCATGGCGTCCTGGGACGTACCGCGTTTCCTGAGAGCCAAGCCTCATTGGGCGCGGGGCTGCTCGGTGATGCCCTGCGGGCACCCGACCCGGCGCTGCTGGAAGCCGGCATCGGCTTGCTCACCAAGGCCGTCCACGCCATGCCGGGGCGCCACCCCGAGCGAGCCGCTGTCACGGCCAACCTCGGCGTCGCCCACCTGGTGCGCTACGAGCGCACCGGAGTGACGGCCGACCTGGACCTTTCCATCGAATACGATCAGCGAGCGGTGGAAGCCACTCCGGTCGGCGCTCCGGAACTGATCGGACGGCTGACAAACCTGGGCAATGCCTTCCGTGAACGGTTCGCCCGTGGCGGCGAGCCGGCGGACCTGGAGATGGCCATCCAGGCCGGTGAGCGGGCGTTGGCCACAGCAAATGACGATCACCCTGACCGGGGCGCGGTGCTGTCCAACCTCGCCAACGCCTACCTGCAACGCTACGACCTCGACGGACGGATCAGCGGTCTCGGGCGGGCCATCGATCTCGCCGAGCAGGGCCTGGCAGCCATACCCGCGGGCGATCCCCACCGGCCGGGACAGCTGTCGAACCTCGGTGCCGCTCACAACGAGCGATACGAGCGCACCGGAGCACCCGCCGACCTGGATCGGACGATCCAGTTGGGGGAGGAAGCGATCGGGGGCAGTCCCGAGGATCACCCCAACCGTGCCGGGTGGCTGTCCAACCTCGGCAACGCGTACCGGGAGCGGTACTCGCATCGCGGGAACCCCGCCGATCTGGAGCGGGCCATCGAACTCACCGATCAGGCAGTGGCTTCGACGTCCGAGGGCACCCCAAGTCGTGCTGCGATCCTTTCCTGCTGCGGACTCACGTACCAGAAAAGGTACGAGCACGGTGGGGCGCTGTCCGATCTGGAGCGGGCCATCAGGCTCGCCGAGCGGGCTCTGGCCGCCGCCCCGGAACGTGACGCGAACCGGACGAAGTACGTGGCCAACCTCAGCGACGTCCACGTGGAACGGTACCGGCGCAGTGGGGCGATTTCGGACCTCGATCGCGCCATCAAGCTGGCCGAGCACGCCGTCGCGGCCACCCCGCCGGGCCATCCCGACCTGGCGGGACGTCTGTCCGGCCTCGGTCTGGCCCACCGGGAGCGCTTCCGTCGTGGCGGCGTGCTGGCGGAGCTGGACCGGGCTGTCGACCTTCTCGAGCAGTCCGTGGCGGTGACCCCGGAAAGTCATACCGCCCACGCGGCCCGGCTGTCCAACCTTGGCCTCGTCCGCCAGGAACGGTATGTGTCGACGGGGGACGTGGCCGACCTGGACCGTGCCGTCGATGTCGGAGAGCAGGCCCTGGCGGCTGTTCCGGAAGACCACCCCGAACGGCTGGGTGTGCTGTCCTCGCTCGGTCTCACCTACCAGAGGCGCTACGGACACGGTGGTGCGCACGCCGACCTCGACCGGGCCATCCGGGCCGGGGAGCAGGCGGCCGTCGGCATCTCCGCCGATCACCCCGATCGCGGAGCGATGTGGTCCGACCTCGGGCTCGCCTACTTCCAACGGTTCGAACGCGGCGAAGCGCCGGCCGATCTCGACCTGGCGATCCACGCGGCGGAGACGGCGGTCGACGTCACTCCCGAGGACCATCCGCATCGAGCGAGGTATCTGTCGAATCTCGCCGACGCCTGTTGGTTCCGTCTGAATCTCGACGAACGGGGCCTTCCTCAGGACACGGTCCTCCAGCTCGGCCGGGATGTCCGCACGGCCACGTCGTCCTCACCGACCGACCGCGTCACGGCCGGTCACATCGTGGGAGTGCTGACACACGCGATGCGCGACCATCGAAACGCGGTGGAGATGCTGGACACCGCGGTGGCGCTGCTGCCGTCGACGGCGCCCCGTGAAGGTGAGTGGCCCGACCGGGAACGCGGTCTCGGTCAACACGCGGGCGTGGTCAGCGAGGCGATCGCCGCCCACTGCGCGCTGGGCGATCCGACCGGCGCGGTGGAGGTGGCCGAACTGGGCAGAGGCATTCTGCTGGGCGCCAACCTGGACAGCCGGACCGACCTCACCGACCTCGAGCACGCGCATCCGAATCTCGCCGAGAATCTCCGGCGGCTGCGCGACCGACTCGCCGTCGCGGACTCCATGCACAGCCTCATGACCGTCGATGCGATCGAGCACATCGACGACCGGAGACGATTGTGGGCCGAGCACGACGAACTGCTCACCGAGATCCGCCGGCAACCGGGCTTCACCCGGTTCCTCCTGCCGCCCCGGCTTGCGGACCTGCGCTTCGACGGCACGGTGGTACTGGTCAACGCCGGTGTACTCCGCAGCGACGCCATCATCATGAGTGCCGACACCGAGCCCAGGCAACTGGCCTTGCCGCGCCTCTACCTGGCCGATGTGCGGGCCAAGGCCGAGGAACTGCTGGACGCCACGAACAACCTCAGCCGCCTGACCGGGCCGTTGCAGAGGCAGCGGGTCATCCCCGAGATCCTCAGCTGGCTGTGGGAAACGATCGTCGAACCCGTCCTCGAAGCAGTCGGCATCGACGAGTCGAAGACGCGGGTGTGGTGGCTGCCCACCGGACTGCTGGGGCTGTTCCCCCTGCACGCCGCGGGCCATCCCGGACAACCCGGCGCTCTCGATCGTGTCGTCTCCTCGTACACCCCCACCTTGCGCGCTCTCGCACACGCGCACACCCGCCCGGCTGCCGTGACCCGCAGCCAACTGACCGTCGCGCTCAGGCACACCCCTGGACTGCCCGAACTGCCCGGCTGTGTCGCGGAAGCCGCCGCGCTGCAGAGCCACCACCCCGGCACGCCACCGCTGGCCGACCACAACGCCACTGCCGGCCTGGTCCGGACAGCCCTGCCCCAGGCCACCTGGGCGCACTTCGCCTGCCATGCCGGCGCCGACCTCACCAACCCCTCACAGGGTGGCCTGCAACTCAACGACGGGATCCTGCCGATACCGGAGATCAGTCGGCTCCGGCTGAACCACGCCGAACTCGCCTACCTCTCCGCCTGCTCGACGGCGCACAGCGGCTCCCGGCTCGCGGACGAGTCCATCCACCTCGCGTCGGCCTTTCAGCTGGCCGGGTTCCGTCACGTCATCGCGACCCTCTGGCCCTTGCACGATCGCATCGCCGCCGCTGCCGCACACTCCTTCTACGAACTCATGCCCGCCACCGCCAGTGCCGACCGAGCCGCCATCGCACTGCACCGTGTCACACAGCGTCTCCGTACGGCTCACCCTGATCGAGCGGACCTCTGGGCGCCATTGATCCACAGCGGCCCATGACGTCGGGGCGGCGGATTCCTGCGCCCTACCCGAACTCCCAGCTCACCACCGCGCACACCCCGTCGTCCTTCCCGCCCGCACTCCTGTACGTGGCAAGGGCGACCTCGTTGTCCGTGTCGACCAGGACCCACATCCCGTAGCAGCCGAGTTCGCGGCTCTGGCCGGCCAGCCGCCGGACCAGGGCCCGTCCGATCCCCCTGCGCCGGTACGGCTCGGCCACGCCCAGCTCGTACAGCAGCATCTCCGCGCCCTTGTCCGGGTGGATCGTCTCGATGCCGCTCACAAAGCCGACGGGGGCGGTTTCGGCCATCTCGTAGGCCAGATACAGGTGATGGCCGGCGGACGTCAGGAAGCGCTCCGTCCACTCCGTGCGGACCGGGTGGTCGAAGAGGTGTTCGGCGGCGGCCACCTCGGCGACCGTCATAGCGCGGCGAATCTCCACAGACCGATTCTGCATGTGCCCGTTCGTACCACGGCTGGTGTACGCGAGGCATGTGTCGTACGCCTCCAGGATGGCCGGAGGTTCCGACCGGTGGTTGCCCCGGATGTCACTGGCGGCCCGTACCGTTGACGCATGGATCTTCGAATGCCCGGACTGCGAGGAGCGCGGCCCCGGCGATCAGCCGTCGCGGCCGCCGGGGC
>NZ_JBSFDA010000226.1:0-13566 GCF_053593675.1 Streptomyces sp. NPDC002156
CGTTGATTTTTGGCACGCTGTTGAGTTCTCAAGGAACGGACGCTTCCTTCGTACTCACCCTCTCGGGCTTTCCTCCGGGCAGTTTCCCTTCGGTCCTGCTATTTCTTTCTGGTCTTGCTTTTCCGACTCTATCAGACCGTTTCCGGATCCGATTTCCTCGGTGCTTTCCAGGTTTCCGCTTTCGCGTTTCCCTTTCCGGCGGTTCCGACTCTATCAGATCCTTTCGGGCCTGATTCCCAGTCAGCGAGGCTTGTCTTCCCGGCCGTTGGGCCGTTCCGACGTCTCAAACCCTAGCGGATCCTCTCGGCGATTCCCAATCGGGCCGTCGAGCTGATCGAACTCCATCACGCCTCATTCGAAATGAATTCGGGCACGCCGAAATCATCCCGGCTGGGAGATCGTTCTGATGGTTTGGGTTGCCGCTGTTGCGGCGGAGGTGCTGCCGCAGAACCGTTACGGCCCCGTGGCAACCCGGAGAACTTTACGGATCGGGGAGGGGGATGTCAAGCGCCTCCATGTCATCCCCTGCCCACCCCTGTCAAGATCTTTAGTCGAGGTCGCTGAGTCGCCCGCCGGCGTCCGGCTGGGCGTGCTCCACGCGGCGCAGGAGCCGGGTCAGGACGTCGCCGAGCCTCGTGCGCTCGTCCTGGGAGAGGTCCTGGAGGAGATCCTCCTCGAAGACCGTGGCCATGCGCATCGCCTCCAGCCACTTCTCGCGGCCCTCGTCCGTCAGTTCCACGATCACGCGGACCCTGTTGGACTCGTCGCGCTCCCTAGTGACCAGCCCCTCCGTCACCATCCGGTCGATCCGGTGGGTCATCGCGGCCGGCGTCAGGCCCAGCCGCTTCGCCAGGTCGCTCGGGCCCATGCGGTAGGGCGCACCGGCCAGCACCAGCGCCTTGAGCACCTCCCACTCGGCGTTGCTGATGCCGAGCGTGGCGGTCTGGCGGCCGTACGCGACGTTCATACGCCGGTTCAGCCGGCCCAGGGCCGAGACGATCTTCTCGACCTGGGGGTCCAGGTCCCTGAACTCGCGCTGGTAGGCGGCGATCTGCTCATCGAGCGTCGGCTCGCCGACGGCGGGGGTGTCACCCATGGGAGCAGTGTCCCATGTGCGCGCTTGGTGTTGAAGTCCTTCGAGGTGTACTGTTCAATTCTTAACTTTAGCTTCGAAGTCTTCACACCTAACCCCTTCGGTAGGCGTACGACTTCGCGATCAAGGCAGGTGAAAGTGACCAGGGCGATGGGCGCAGCGATGCGCCGGATCCATGTGGGCAACGCACTCAGCGCGTTCGGGCTCGGCTTCACCGTCCCCTATCTGTACGTCTATGTGGCGCAGGTGCGGGGACTGGGAGCCATGACGGCGGGTCTCGTACTCGCCGTCTTTGCCGTGGCCGCGCTGGTCGTGCTGCCGTTCGCCGGGCGGGCCATCGTCCGGCGCGGCCCGCTGCCGGTACTGCTCGTCGCCCTGGTCACCGCCGCCGTCGGCGCGCTGAGCCTCGGGCTCGCCGCCAACGCGACCGCCGTACTCCTCGCCGCGGTGGCGCTGGGGGCCGGGCAGGCCGTGATGCAGCCGGCGCTCGCGACGATGATCGTGGACTTCTCGTCGGCGGAGACGCGGTCGCGGGCCTTCGCGACCCAGTTCTTTCTGCAGAATCTCGGCCTCGGCGTCGGTGGGCTCATCGGCGGGCATCTCGTGGACACGACGCGGGCCGGGTCGTTCACCCTGCTGTTCTCGATCGAGGCGGCGATGTTCCTGCTGCTCGCCGTGATCATGGCGACCGTACGGATGCCTCGTTCGGCGCGGATCGACGGTGCGCCGGCTCAGGCCAAGGGCAGCTGGAAGCAGTTGCTCGGGAACCGGGCGATGGTGCAGCTGTGTGTGCTGGGGTTTGTTCTTTTCTTCGCCTGTTATGGGCAGTTCGAGTCGGGGCTGAGTGCGTACGGGGTCGAGGCGGCCGGGATCTCGACGTCCACGCTCGGGTCGGCGCTGGCGGCGAACACCGCGGTGATCGTGGTCGCGCAGTTCGCGGTGCTCAGGTTCGTCGAGCGGCAGAAGCGGTCCCGGGTGATCGCGGCCGTGGGGATTCTCTGGGCCGTCGCATGGGGTGTGGCCGGGTATGCAGGGCTCGGGCACGGCAGCCAGGCCATGGCGACCGCCGCGTTCGTGTCGACGTACGCGCTGTTCGGGCTCGGGGAGGCGATGCTGTCGCCGACCGTCGCGCCGCTGGTGGCCGATCTCGCGCCGGCCGGGCTGGCCGGGCAGTACAACTCGGCGTTCGCCCTGGTGAAGCAGCTCGCGCTGGCCGTGGGTCCGGCGGTGGGCGGACCGCTCGGGGCCTCGCTGCACGCGCCGTACATCGTGATGTTCCTGCTGTTCTCGCTGGGGATCAGCGTCCTCGCCGTACGGCTGGGGCGGCTGCTGACCCCCGTACAGAATCAGCCGTCTCTGGCGCGGCGGAGTCGGGTGGTCGCGCAGGGTGGGGCTCCGGTGGGGGCCGGTGTGCCTACTACGTAGTAGTAGGCACTGGCCTCGGGCCTCCTCTGGTTCAGCGGGTTGCTGTGGTCAGGGTTGCGGTGAAAGGGAGCGTTGCCGAGCCGTCGGGGGCCGTGTGGGCGGCCAGGGTTCTGCGGATCGTTTCCGCTGCCTCGGCGAAGGCTGCCTCGCCGCCCGTCTCCTCGATCGACTGGCCCCAGGGGACGGCCGCGAGGTGGCCCGCGGCGAAGTCAGCGAGGTCGGGGAAGGCGATCGTGAAGGTGACTTCGCGGGTCGTGATGTCGTGGAAGCCGGCCTTGGTCAGGGCGGCGGTGACGCGGTCGGCGGGGCAGGAGAGCGAGGTGGCGAAACGTGCCTCCGCCTCCTTGGTGCCGTGTTCGGTGACCGCCTTGAGCTGGGCCGCGAAGTACGGGGAGCGGTCCGCGGGCGGGGTCCAGGCCGTGGCCGTGAATCGGCCGCCCGGGCGGGTGACGCGGGCCGCTTCGGTGAGTGCGGCCTCCAGGTCGGGGAAGAACTGGATGCCCTGTTGGCAGAGGACCGCGTCGAACGAGTCGTCCGGGTACGGGAGTTTGTCGGCCGGGGCCAGGGTGAACTCGATGTCCGGGTACATCCGGGGCGCGTGGCGGGCGGCGGTCCTGAGCATGCCCTCCAGGAGGTCGGCGGCGGCCACGTGGCCCGTGGGGCCGACCTGGGCGGCGGCCGCGCGGGCGACGAAGCCCGTGCCGCAGGCCAGGTCGAGGACCTGGGCGCCCGGGAAGAGGTCGGCGGCCTCGACGACCGCGGTGACGAAGGGCGCCATCAGAGGGGCGCTGTAGCGCTCGTAGTGCTCCGTGGCGTCGTGTGTGGCGTTGTCTTTGAGGGGGAAACCTTTGGGATCTGCCATGCAGGAGCTACTAGCAGGTGGTCGTGGGTTCGCCTAGGGGACGCGCGGGCCCTCTCTACGGCCTACTTGCTCCCCGGCAGCACGAACTCGCACCACACCGCCTTCCCGCCCCCCGGTGTCCGGCGTGAGCCCCAGCTCGTGGCGATCGTCGCGACGATGGCGATGCCCCGGCCCGATTCGTCGCCGGGTTCCGCCGTGCGGCGCAGGGGGAGGTGGTCGTCGCCGTCCGTGACCTCGACGATGAGGCGGCGGTCGGTGCGACGCAGGCGCAGGCGCATCGGGGGTGTGCCGTGCTGGAGGGAGTTCGCGACCAGTTCGCTGGCCGCGAGGACACCCACGTCGTGCAGTTCGGTGGGGAAGCGCCAGCTCGTCAGGACGCCGGAGGCGAACGCACGCGCGCGTGGGGCCGCTTCGATGCCACCGAGGAGTTCCAGGGCCGCGTTGCGGAACAGGTCGCTGTCGGGGCCGGTGCGGGCCGGGTGCTGGAGGACCAGGACGGCCACGTCGTCGTCGTGGTCCGCGGTGACGCCCGCCGAGCGGACCAGGCGGTCGCAGACGACCTGGGGGCTGCCCGTGGCGCCCGACAGGGCACGCTCCAGGGCGGCGATGCCCTCGTCCAGGTCCTCGTTACGGCGTTCCACCAGGCCGTCGGTGTAGAGCACCGCCGTTGAGCCGGGAGTGAGTGGGATCGAGCCCGAGGCGTGCATCCAGCCGCCCGTGCCGAGGGGCGGGCCCGTCGGTTCGTCGGCGCGCAGGACGGCGCCGCTCTCGTCGCGGACCAGGATCGGCAGGTGGCCCGCGGAGGCGTACACCAGCTTGCCCTCGTTCGGGTCGTGGACGGCGTACGCGCAGGTGGCGATCTGGTTGGCGTCGATCTCCGTGGCGAGGCCGTCGAGGAGCTGGAGGACCTCGTGCGGGGGGAGGTCCAGGCGGGCGTACGCGCGGACCGCCGTACGGAGCTGGCCCATGATCGCTGCCGCGCGGACGCCTCGGCCCATGACGTCGCCGATGACGAGGGCCGTGCGGCCGCCGCCGAGGGTGATGACGTCGTACCAGTCGCCGCCCACCGCCGCTTCCGTGCCGCCGGGCTGGTAGACGGCGGCGACGCGGAGGTCGTCCGGTTCCTCCAGTTCCTGGGGGAGGAGGGAGCGCTGGAGGGTGACGGCGGTCTGGCGCTGGCTGCGTTCGCTGGCGCGCAGCCGTTCGGCGGCCTCGGCGTGGTCGGTGACGTCGGCGGCGAAGATGAGGACGCCGCCACTCCCTTCGGGAGTGGCCGTCACGTCGACCGGGGTGCACGTGATCGTGTACGAGCGTCCGCTGTGGGCCTTGCGGGACTTGACCGTGCGGGGCTTGGAGCTGCGCAGGACCTGGTCCAGGAGGGGCAGCAGGCCCAGTTCGTCGAGTTCGGGGGCCGCCTCGCGCGCGGGGGCGCCCTCGGGGCGTACGCCGAAGGCCGCCGCATAGGCGTCGTTGACGTACGCGATGCGGTGGTCGGGGCCGTGGACCAGGGCCACCAGGGCCGGGATGCGGTCGAGGACCTCGCGCGTGGGGAGGTCGTCGACGGCGGGGAGGCAGGGCGCCTCGTCGGTGAGCTGCTCGGCGCGGGCGGCGGGGACGGAACCGGGGCCGGAGCCCTCGCCGAGCCGGTCCGGCAGCCGGTCCGGAGTGATCGTGTGATCGGTCCGCGCTGCGGCGCGGCGCTGCGTTCCGGGAAGGCGGGCGCTCCAGCGCGTGAAGTTCACGAATCCTTGCCTCGGGTTCGTCGGCACAGGCCGGCAGCGGGTCGGCCGGAGGTACGGGGGGCGTCCCCCGGGAGATACAGCACTTACGGAAAGCCTCGTGGAGAGAAGGAGGGTGGAGAAGGGGCGAGAAGTGTGTGCGGCGAGGTGTGGAGCCAGTCTGGCAGTGGGGCCGACCCGGGCCGACATCCTTCAGACGCCGGCCGGGTCCGTGGAGTTCCTGGATCCGGTCAGGACGACCCCTTCGGGTCCTGATTCGGGTTCTGGTTCGGGTGTTGAGAAGACTTCCCACCGGCCGCGAGTTCGAACTCCGCGCGGGGATGTTCGAGCGAACCGAGGGAGACGATCTCCCTCTTGAAGAGTCCCGACAGGGTCCATTCGGCGAGTACCCGGGCCTTGCGGTTGAAGGTGGGGACCCTGCTCAGGTGATAGACGCGGTGCATGAACCAGGCAGGGTAGCCCTTCAGCTTGCGCCCGTAGACGTGTGCCACGCCCTTGTGGAGTCCCAGGGAGGCTACTGAACCGACGTACTTGTGGGAGTACGTTTCGAGCGGTTCGCCCCGCAGGGAGTGGGCGATGTTGTCGCCGAGGACCTTGGCCTGGCGTACCGCGTGCTGGGCGTTGGGGGCCGTCTCCTTACCGGGTTCCGTGGCGGTGACGTCGGGGACGGCGGCCGCGTCTCCCGCGGCCCACGCGTGCGGGGTGCCCTCGATGCTCAGCTCGGCGGTGCACTTCAGGCGTCCGCGCTCGTTCAGGGGGAGGTCGGTGGCGGCGAGGAGCGGGTGCGGTTTGACGCCGGCGGTCCACACGACCGTACGGGTGGGGAAGCGGGCGCCGTCGCTGAGGACGGCGGTCCGGTCCGCGCAGGAGTCGAGGCGGGTCTCCAGGCGTACGTCGATGTTGCGGCGGCGCAGCTGGGTGACGGTGTACTTGCCCATCTCCTCGCCGACCTCGGGCAGGATGCGGCCCGATGCCTCGACGAGGATCCACTTCATGTCCTCGGGCTGGACGTTGTGGTAGTAGCGGGCGGCGTAGCGGGCCATGTCCTCCAGCTCGCCGAGCGCCTCGACACCGGCGTAGCCGCCGCCGACGAAGACGAAGGTCAGGGCCGCGTCACGGATCGCGAGGTCGCGGGTGGAGGAGGCGATGTCCATCTGTTCGATGACGTGGTTGCGCAGGCCGATGGCCTCCTCGACCGTCTTGAAGCCGATGGCGTGTTCGGCGAGGCCGGGGATCGGCAGGGTGCGGGAGACCGAGCCGGGCGCGAGGACGAGTTCGTCGTACGTCAATTGCTCGGCGCCCGTTCCCTCTTCCGTGGTGGCGAGGGTGGTCACGGTCGCGGTGCGTTTGGCGTGGTCGATCGCGGTGACCTCGCCGACGACGATCCGGCACCGGTCGAGCACCCGGCGCAGCGGTACGACGACATGGCGGGGTGAGATGGAGCCCGCGGCCGCCTCCGGGAGGAACGGTTGATAGGTCATGTACGGGTCTGGCGTGACGACTGTGATGTCGACCTGGCCCCGTTTCAGCTCCTGCTGGAGCTTCCGCTGGAGGCGCAGGGCCGTGTACATACCGACGTAGCCGCCGCCGACAACGAGAATGCGCGCACGTTCCTTCACCATCCCATGACGCACCCAGCGCTGGCGTTTGTCCACAGGCCCGACAATTTGTGTGACCGGCGGGCGGTCGGTCGCAACCTTGCCCGAATCGCCGGCGTGCGGGGCAGGACCGCAGGTCAGCGGGTGTGAGCCGGGTGACAGGAAGGGGCGCAACCGGGACGTATCCGACCCGTACTCCGATCGGGCGCCACCCCGTGCGGAACGTGCCCCTTCTGAATTGACCCTCGCTCAACTATGTTCGTAGGTCGACGGGGTGTAGGGGGATGCGCTCTTTCGGGTCCGTTCTGCGACGGGTGGGCCCGTGGTTCAGTGCTTGTTCCGCACGCTCCGGCTGCCAATGACGGGGAGTCTCCGGGGGGAGACGTCATTACCGGGGGAACGTTATGCACATTCAGGATTCTCGTTGGACGACCGCGTCCGCCATCGCACCAGGCGGACCGATCAGCGCGGCGGCGGGCAACGGACGCGGTGAAGGATCGCGTTCGGCGCCGCTGCGCGTGGACGCACAGCGCAATCTGGAGCACGTGCTGCGCGCGGCACGTGAGGTCTTCGGCGAGCTGGGATACGGCGCGCCGATGGAGGACGTGGCACGGCGCGCACGAGTGGGTGTCGGCACGGTGTACCGGCGCTTCCCGAGCAAGGACGTCCTGGTCCGGCGGATAGCCGAGGAGGAGACCTCCCGGCTGACCGACCAGGCACGTGCGGCGCTCGGGCAGGAGGACGAGCCGTGGTCGGCGCTGTCGCGCTTCCTGCGGACGTCGGTGGCCTCGGGCGCCGGTCGGCTGCTGCCGCCGCAGATACTGCGGGTGGGCGTCGCGGACGACGACGGGTCCGGCTCCGGTGACATCGGCTTCGACGAGGCTCGGGTGCCGCAGCAGCGGTCCCAGCACATGGGTTCCGGTTCCGGGGAGCTGCGGCTGGTCTCCGAGGACGCCGCGGCTGCCGCTCTGGCGGACGACGCGGGTGCGACGGCTCTGCTCGACGTGGTGGGCCGGCTCGTGGAGCGGGCGCGCGAGGCGGGCGAACTGCGGCCGGACGTGTCGGTGTCGGACGTACTGCTGGTGATCGCGACGGCCGCGCCCTCGCTGCCGGACGCCGCGCAACAGGCGGCGGCCTCTTCGCGGCTGCTGGACATCCTGCTGGAGGGGTTGCGGTCGCGGCCCCTGTGACGTCCAGGCATGTGTCGGCCGAGCGGCGCCCGTTCGGGTGAACGCTAGTACCTCATTGCGGGAAGTCCCCACGGACGAGTGGTTGGTCCGTCCCAGGGGGTCCTGAACAAAAGCCAATATGGCACTCTGGCCCGGTGTTCGGGACTCGATGCACAGGCAGCTGTGCAGGCGGCGGGGGCTTTCCGCGATGAGCGTTGACGGGCGGGACGAGTCATTCGGTGACGGCGACCCGGAGACCGGCGGCGAGCTGACCTCGCACCAGGTGCCGAGCCAGGGCGGGCCCGCCTCCGGGTATCCGGAGTACCTGGACGACCCGACGGAGAACAGCGTCCCGGCGCAGCGCGGGGGCAGCGTGCTGCCGCCCCGCGCGGACAGTGTGCTGCCGCCGCCCATCGAACTGCCGCCGTCCGACACCGACCTGATCGGGCGGATGCGCTCGGGCGACGACACGGCGTACGAAGAGCTGTACCGGCGTCACGCCGACGCCGTACGCCGGTACGCGCGCACCTGCTGCCGCGACGGCCATACCGCCGACGACCTCACCGCCGAGGTCTTCGCCCGCATGCTCCAGGCGGTGCGCGGCGGCTCGGGGCCCGAGTACGCCGTACGCGCCTATCTGCTCACCAGCGTCCGCCGGGTCGCCGCGAACTGGACGACGTCGGCGAAGCGCGAGCAGCTGGTCGACGACTTCGCGGTGTTCGCGGCGCAGGCCTCGCGCGGCTCCGAGATGTCCACGATGTCCGACAACACTGCATCCATTGGCTCCTTCGGAGCGGGGCTGGACCTGGGCGCGGACGTCCGCGCGATGCACGAGGCCGAGCAGTCGATGGCCATGCAGGCGTTCCGGTCGCTGCCCGAGCGGTGGCAGGCCGTGCTGTGGCACACCGAGGTGGAGGACGAGTCGCCGAGCGAGGTCGCCACCCTCTTCGGGCTGGACGCCAACGGCACGCGCGTGCTCGCCAGCCGGGCCCGCGAAGGGCTCAAGCAGGCCTACCTCCAGGCCCATGTCAGCGCCACCCTCGCCACCGACGAGGAGTGTTCCCGCTACGCCGACCGGCTCGGCGCCTACGCGCGCGGGGGCCTGCGCACCCGTGCCGAACGGGGGCTACGCAAGCATCTGGAGGAGTGCGCCAAGTGCCGGCTGGCCGCGGGCCAGATCAAGGAGGTCGCGAGCGGCATCCCCGCCGTCGTACCGATCGCGGTCATCGGCTGGTTCGGCGCCGCCGGGTACGCCAAGGTGGCCGCGCTGGTCGCCGGGGGCGCCGGAGCGGGTGCGGTGGGCGTCGGCGGCGCGGCGGCCGCGGCGAGCGGTTCGTCGTCCGGCGGGGCCGGTGGTGGCGCGGCGGCCTCGGAGGGGCTGGGCGCGCCGGTGAAGGCGGGGATCGCGGCGGGCGTGGTCGCCGTCGGGGTCGCGGTGGCGGTGGTGTTCGCGCTGGCCAACAAGAACGTTCCGGAGGAGAAGGACCAGGCGGTGGACCGGCCGCCCTCGTCCGCTCCGGTGGCCCAGCCGGCGGCGCCGACACCGAGCCCGAGCCCTACGCCCACGACGCCCGAGCCGGCGCCGCCGGCCCTGGTACCCGCCGCCGCGCCCAAGCCCACCCCGACCCCCACACCGACTCCGTCCCCGACGCCCACCCCGAGTCCCACGCCTACCCCCACGCCGACTCCGACGCCCAGCCCGACGCCGACTCCCACGCCCACTCCCACCCCGACGCCGCCCGCTCCCCCGCCGCCTCCCGCCCCGGCCGACTACCAGTGGAACGAGCTGGAGTACGGCGTCTTCGGGGACGGCACCAAGCCCGAGATGCGGCTCGGCGAGAGCAGTTGGGTGTGGCAGCGGTGGGGGGTGTCGATCGCGGACAAGCAGTACGAGCACGGGGTGACCGTCCACGGGGAGTCCTCGGTCACCATCGATCTCAACCGCGACTGTGCCTCGTACGACGCCCTGGTCGGTGTCGACGACATGACGCTGGGCCTCGGCCAGGTCCGCTTCTCGGTGTTCGCCGACGGGGAGCGCATGTGGCGGTCCGAGCTGATCCAGGGCGGCCAGGAGGCCGTGCCCGTGCACGTCGACCTCACCGGGCGCAAGACGATCCGCCTGGTCGTGGAGCCCCACTCGGCGCTCGACTCGGTGGCGCTCGCGGACTGGGCGGAGTCAAAGTTCATGTGCCGGTGACGGAGGTGGCGGGCGCTCAGGTGGCCGAGGTGTCCAGCTGGGCGAGTTCGTGGAGGACGTCGTCCACGGTGAGTGCCGATCCGGTCGTACGTTCGGACTCGTACCGTTCCGCTCCCAGGGTGGTGCGGGCCCTGCTCTGCGTCTCCTCCGCCCGTCCGCGCTCCGGCATCGGGCGCGGGCGGCCGCCCCGCCAGCTGTCGGAGGCGGCGAGCAGGCGGACCGCGCGCGGCAGGTCGTCGAGGCGGGCCAGCAGTCCCGCCAGGGCGTCCACGATCGCCGCCGTGACCACCTCGGCGCAGCCCCGCGCCACGGCCTCGCGCAGGGCGGCGGTCAGTTTCGCCGCTCCCCGCTCCGGACCGTGCTCCTCGGCCATGACGAGGGCGTCCATCGCGTTCAGCCCCGCCATGAACTGCGGCGGCGGTGTGCCCCGGGCGATCTCCGCGCGGGACTGCTCGCACATCGCCCGCGCGCCGGCGACATCCTGGTCGTCCAGCGCCAGCTGCGCCCGCAGCAGCAGGACGAACGCCCGGGAGTCCGCCACCCCGGAACGGTCGGCCGCCGCACTCGCCTCGTCCAGCGCGGCCAGCGCCCTGACGCGGTCGCCCTCGCGGTAGGCGATCTCGGCGAGCCGCGCGATCAGAAACGGTGCCTCGGCGTGGGCGCCCACCTCGCGGGCGAGCCGCAGCGCCTCCTCGTACTCCCCCTCGGCCTCCTCGAAGACGCCACGTGCCATGGCGGCCTCCCCGGCCGCGCTGCACACCTGGGCCCGCAGCCAGCGGTCGCCGACACGGCGGCTGAGCACGCGCAGCTCCGCGAGGTCGTCGTCCACACCCCGGCCCAGCAGGCCGCCGGGCGAGTCGACGACCATGTGCGTACGGAACATCAGGCTCGCGGCGACCTCCCAGTCGCCGCCGTACGTACGGCAGTTGGCGATCACCGTGTCCAGGGCGGCGGCCACGTCCGGGAGGCTGGGGCGGGGTGTGCCGGTGCCGTCGGGGGGCGGGGAACCGGGTCCGTCGGCGTCGGCGAGGATGGTGAGCGGCCAGGCGAGACCCGGCAGGCGGGCCGCTTCCGGGCCGCCGCGCTCGAAGTGGGCGCGGACCTCGCCGACACGCTGGTGCCAGTTCTCGCCTCGGGGTGCGGCGATCGGGTCCGCGTCGACGGCCAGGAAGATGTGGAACATGCGGACGTTCATCCGAAGGTTCGTGTGGAGGCTTGTGTGTCGGGGCTGAGTGTCTGCCGCGTCTGCGGAAGTCCCCAGGTTCACTATCCGCGTCAGCCATTCCATGGCCTCCCGGCGGAAGTTGCGCAGCCACCAGAACCAGCCCATCGCGAGGGCCAGGGCGGCGGCCTCCTCCTCGTCGCCGTCCCTGATCGAGCGGTCGAGGGCCGCCCGGATGTTGTCCAGCTCCGTCTCCAGGCGGGCGATCCACGGGAGTTGCTCGGCGGAGCGGAGCAGTGGTTCGGCCTTCTCCACCAGCGCGCGCACCCACGCGCGGTGCCGTCGCTCGACGGCGGCGCGCTGCTCGGGGGCCTCGGCGGCGCGCTCGGTGGCGTACTCGTGGATGGTCTCCAGGAGGCGGTAGCGCATGCCGGGTGGCTCGGTGCCGGGTGCGTCGCCTTCATGGGGTTCGCGTGCATCGGGTCCGTGCGGGGTCGCGACTATCAGGGACTTGTCCACGAGGGCGCCCATGAGGTCGGCCGCCTGGCCGCCGCACACCGCCTCCGCGGCGGTGAGGTCCCAGCCGCCCGCGAAGACGGAGACCTCGCGCAGGACCGTCCGCTCCCGCTCGTCGAGCAGGTCCCAGGACCAGTCGACGACCGCGCGCAGGGTCTGCTGGCGGGGCAGTACCGTGCGGCTTCCGGAGGTGAGGAGGCGGAAGCGGTCGTCCAGGCGGTCGGCGATCTGACGAGGGGTGAGGAGCCGCAGGCGGGCGGCGGCCAGCTCGATGGCCAGGGGCAGTCCGTCGAGTCGGCGGCAGATCTCCGCCACCGCCTCGGTGTCGCGGAGGGCGGTGTCCGCGTCGGGGCGTACGGCGGCGGCGCGCTCCTCGAAGAGGCGGCGGGCCGGGTAGGGGAGCAGGGGCTCGACCGGGCGCACCGACTCGCCGGGCACGCCCAGGGGTTCACGGCTGGTGGCGAGGATCGTGAGCCCGGGGCAGTGGGTGAGCAGGGTTTCGGCGAGTTCGGCCGCCGCGTCGATGACGTGTTCGCAGTTGTCAAGGATCAGGAGTTGGCTGCGCGGGGCGCAGTACTCGATGAGCAGGGCGAGCGGGTCGTCCTGCGGGGTCGTCAGCTCGGTGGTCATGAGCACGGTCTCGCGCAGACCGAGCGCGCTGACCACCGCGCCTGGGACCGCCTCCGGCCGGTCGAGCGGGGCCAGCTCGACGAGCCACGCCTGGGGGAGGCCGGCGGCGGCCTCCTCGGCGAGACGGGTCTTTCCGGAACCGCCCGGTCCGATGAGGGTGACGAGACGGGTCCTGTGCACATCCGAACGGATGGCCTCGATCTCGGGTTCCCGGCCGACGAAAGATGTCAGACGGGGGCGAATGTTGCTGTGGCGGTGGGGGTGGGGGCGGCAGTTTTCAGCGGGGGCGGGGGTGCGAGTGGCGTTGTGGGTGGGGGTGGGGATGGTCCGCTGGGGTGGTTGGGTCAGCAACTCCTTGTGCAGGGTCCGTAGTTCCGGGCCCGGGTCCGTGCCCAGGCCGTCCGCCAGGGTTCGGCGGGCCGTCTCGTACGCGGCGAGGGCGTCCGCGCTGCGGCCCGTGTCGCGCAGGGCGCGGATGAGGAGGGCGTGCAGGGGTTCGTCGTACGGGTGGGCCTGCGTGAGTTCCTGCAGCTCCGGTACGGCGTCGGCTGCCCGGCCGAGTCTCAGGTTCGCCTCCACGCGCGCGTGTGTCGCCTCGCGGCGCAGGGCCTCCGGGCGGGTTGCGGCGGTGCGGTCGGGGAGGTCGGCGAGGGCTGGGCCGCGCCACAGGGCGAGGGCCTCGGAGAGGGTGCGCGCGGCGGTCGTGGGGTCGGCGTGGTCCAGGGCCGCCTTGCCCTGTCGTACGAGGTGTTCGAAGACGTGGAGGTCTATGTCGTCCCGGGTCGCTGTGAGGCGGTAGCCGCCGGGGTCCGAGGTGATGGTGTCTTTGCCGAGGGTGCGGCGTAGGCGGCCGATGAGGGCCTGGAGGGCGGCGGGGGCGTCCTTGGGCGGGGTGTTCGCCCAGACCTCGTCTATCAGGGTTTCGGGGGTGGTGGTGTGGTTGGGGCGGAGGGCGAGGGCGGTGAGGAGGGCTCGTACTCGGGGGCCGCCTATGGGTATGGCTGTGCCGTGGTCGTCCTGGGCCTGGGTGACGCCCAGGATTCTGTACCGCACGGGCCTATTCTCGCCCCCGCCGCCCTTACCCGTTCCCATCCCTGGGGGCTGCGCCCCCAGACCCCCCTTGTCGCGCTGAACGCGCTCGTCCTCAAACGCCGGACGGGCTGAGTGGGTGGTGC
>NZ_JBSFDA010000227.1:0-13467 GCF_053593675.1 Streptomyces sp. NPDC002156
GTACAGAAGAAGGGATCCGACATCGACCTCGGCGGCATGCTCCGCAGCGAACTCACCCTCATCGCCTCCCAGGGCTACCCCACCGAGATCTTCGAGGTCACCCCCGAGATCGTCGAACACCACGAACGCTTCGCCAAACTCATCAGCCACCGCATCCCCTTCAACGAGGTCGACACCGCCTTCACCCTCGCCCTCACCCCCGGAGCCGCCGAAAAGGTCGTCGTCACCTTCGACGAGTAGGACGACGACCGGACCGGCGAGTAGCCAGTAGGGCGAACACGCGGGCGGGGCCCGGGGAGACACGGCTCCCCGGGCCCCGCCGTCACGTACGGGGTGTCACCACTCGACCGGGAGTTCGTAGACCCCGTACACCGAGCCGTCGTGCTTGAAGGTGATGTTCTCCAGGCCGGTGGCCAGGCGCAGGGTGGGGATGCGGCGGTACAGCGTGCCGTAGACGATCTCCAGTTCCAGCCTCGCCAGGGGCTGGCCCAGGCACTGGTGCACCCCGAAGCCGAAGGCGATGTGCCGGCGGGCGTCGCGGGTGAGGTCCAGGCGGTCGGGGTCGGGGAAGGTGTCGGCGTCCCGGTTGGCGATGTCGTTCGGCGCGATGATGCCCTCGCCGGCCCGGATGACCTCCCCCGCGAACTCGATGTCCTCCAGGGCCGCCCGGCGCCGCCCACTGTGGGCGATGTTCAGGTACCGCAGCAGCTCCTCCACCGCCGAAGCGATCAGCTTCGGGTCGTCCGAGTCACGCAGCAGGGCGAGTTGGCCGGGGTTCTGGAGCAGGGCGAGGGTGCCGAGGGCGATCATGTTGGCGGTCGTCTCATGGCCGGCGACCAGCAGCAGGACGCCCATCTGGGCCGCGTCGTTGCGGCTCAGCTCCCCCGCCTCGATACGCCCGACCAGTCCGGAGAGGAGGTCGTCGCCCGGGGCGGCGATCTTCGCGCCCACGAGGTCGTCGAGGTAGTTGAGCAGATTGGTGCTGGCGGTCAGGCGCTCCTCGGGATCGATGTCCCGCTTGATCAGGATCTTGCTGTTGTCCTGGAAGAAGTCGTGGTCCGTGTACGGCACTCCGAGCAGGTCGCAGATCACCAGGGAGGGCAGCGGCAGGGCGAACGCCTCGACCAGGTCGACCGGTCGGGGACCGGCCAGCAGGCCGTCGATCAGGTCGTCCGTGAGTTTCTGGATGCCCGGTCGCATCGCCCGGGTGCGTTTCACGGTGAACGCCGCCGTCACCATCCGGCGCAGCCGGGCGTGTTCGGGGTCGTCCTTGAGGATGAAGCTGATGTTCGTCTCGCCGGTCACGGCGCTGGACAGCGGGTAGCCGGGGGTCGCGGGGTCGGAGCTGACCCGGGGGTCGCCCAGCAGGGTCCGCTGGTCCTCGTACCGGGTCACCAGCCAGGGCGTGCTGCCGTTCCACAGCCGGACCCTGCGCAGCCGGGCGTCCTGCTGGAGGTCCCGCAGGACCGGTGGGGGGTCGAAGGGGCAGCGGGCCGCCCGGGACATGGGGAACTCCGGGACCTCGGCCGGGTGGGCGGTGGGGGGATGGGCTGTGCTCGTCATGACGTACTCCGGTACTCCGTGAGTGGGGGGAACGGTGCCTCGTACGTGGTTTCGCCTGCTTCCCTTCGGTGCTGCTCGCGGTGCTCATCCGGTGTGGGTGACCGGTGCCAGCCAGAGGCCGACGACCGCGTCCACCAGACCGGTGGCCGTGTCGTGCCAGTTGGCGCGGGGGGTGGTGCTGTGGTCGGACAGGGCGCGTTCACGCTCGGCGCACATGTTCAGGATCAAGTGGCGGGCCATGTCGCCCCGTTCGGCCCGGACGTCGGCCGGGAGGTGGGGCAGACAGCGGTTCAGGCCGTCGATGATCTCCCGCAGCCTCGGGGAGGCGAGGGCCTCCTCAGTCATGATCTCGTAGAGGGCGGGGTCG
Organism: Streptomyces sp. NPDC002156; assembly: GCF_053593675.1. Lineage (NCBI taxonomy): Bacteria > Bacillati > Actinomycetota > Actinomycetes > Kitasatosporales > Streptomycetaceae > Streptomyces > Streptomyces sp. NPDC002156. Next base: position 1,931 of record NZ_JBSFDA010000227.1, read on the forward strand.
GCCATGACCTGGACGCAGAACCGCGCGTACCAGGTGGGGTTGCCCAGGGCCGCGAGGTGCTCGGGGATCGGCCGGACCAGACAGTCCACCCAGTCCCGCAGGTCGGCGTCGGCCCGCAGACCGGCCAGGAGCCGCAGGCGCACCTCCTCGATCTCCTGGGCGTGCTTGCGGACGATCGCCCGTACGAGGTCGGCCTTGGTGCCGAAGTGGTAACCGACCGCCGCGTTGTTGCCCTGTCCGGCCGCTTCGCTGACCCGGCGGTTGGACACGGCGTACACACCGCGTTCGGCGAAGAGCCGTTCCGCCGCGGTGAGGATCAGCTCGCGGGTCACGCCCGCCCGCTCCTCCCGAACCGTTCTGGCCGGCATGGTCCACCGCCTCACTGGGACTTCGCGCGGCCTGCGACGAGCGGTCCCTCCGGTCGCCGGACGTTTCCTCAACCCCGCACGATCAGGCAACTCCTGTGGCTAGCCTAAGTCAAGCAACTGACTTAACTTGACGGAAACCGTTCGCTCGGAGGCGCCGACATGTCCGAAGCACCTGCCCGACCTGCGGATTCGGCCGGACCGGCCGAATCGGGGGTGCCCGGCCCGCTGCGGGCGAACGCCGTCGTGGCGGTCCTGGCCTTCGCGGGGATCGTCGTGGCGCTGATGCAGACGCTGGTGATCCCGCTGCTGCCCGAGCTGCCGAAGCTGCTCGACTCCTCGCCCTCGGACGCCACCTGGGCGATCACCGCGACCCTCCTGGCGGGGGCCGTCGCGACGCCGGTCGTCGGGCGGCTCGGCGACATGTACGGCAAGCGCCGGATGCTGCTGGCGAGCCTGGCCCTGCTGGTGGCCGGCTCGGTGGTCTGCGCCCTCAGCGACAGCCTGGCCCCGATGCTGGTCGGGCGAACCCTGCAGGGGATGTCGTCGGGGGTGATCGCGCTGGGGATCAGCATCATGCGCGACGAACTGCCGAGCGAGCGGCTCGCGGGCGCCACCGCGCTGATGAGCGCGTCGCTCGGGGTCGGCGGCGCCCTCGGTCTGCCGGCCGCCGCGTTCCTGGCCGATCACGCGGACTGGCATGTCCTGTTCTGGGCCTCCGCCGGCACGGGCGTCGTGGCCACCGCGCTCGTCGTACGGATCGTGCCGGAGTCGCCGGTGCGCACGGGCGGGCGCTTCGACGTGGTGGGCGCGGCCGGGCTGTCGACGGCGCTGGTGTGTCTGCTGCTGGCGATCTCCAAGGGCGCCGGCTGGGGCTGGGGCAGCGCCCGGACCCTGGGTCTGCTGCTCGCGGCGCTCGTCGTGCTGCTGGCCTGGGGCCGCTGGGAGCTGCGCGCCGGGCAGCCGCTGGTGGACCTGCGCACCAGCGTCCGCCGCCAGGTGCTGTTCACCAACCTCGCGTCGCTCGTGTTCGGCTTCTCGATGTTCGCGATGGTGCTGGTCTTTCCGCAGATCCTGCAGTTGCCCGAGGCGACCGGATACGGTCTGGGCCGGACGATGCTGACCGTCGGCCTGGTCCTGGCCCCGCAGGGCCTGGTGATGATGGCGACGGCCCCGCTCTCGGCCCGTCTGTCGAGGACCAAGGGCCCCAAGGTGACCCTGATGACGGGCGCCCTCGTGGTGGCCGCCGGTTACGGCCTGAGCCTCTTCCTGATGGCCACCGTCTGGCAGCTCGTCCTGGTCTCCTGTGTGATCGGGGCGGGCGTCGGACTGTCGTACGGGGCGATGCCCGCGCTCGTCATGGGGGCGGTCCCGGTCTCGGCGACGGCCGCCGCGAACAGCCTGAACACGCTGATGCGGTCCATCGGGACGGCGGTGTCGAGCGCGGTGGCAGGCGTCGTACTGGCCCGGATGACCACCTCGTTCGGCGGAGTGCCGCTGCCCTCCGAGAACGGGTTCCGGGTGGTGATGGGCATCGGTGCCGGGGCCGCCGTGCTGGCCTTCGGCTTCGCGTCCTTCCTGCCCCGCGGACAGGCCGGCGCACCGCCCGTGGAGCCGGCCGAGGGGCGGTTGGTGGCTTCCGCGCCGGGTGCGAAGTCCCGCGACGAAGCGACCGGTTCGGAGTAGGAGGAGGCTCCGGAGGGTCTATCGTGTCGGCATGTCCGTCCCTGAACTGATCCGTATCGTCTCCCGCGACTCGCCCATGGCCCTGGCCCAGGTGGAGCGGGTACGTGCAGAGCTGGCCGTCGTCCACCCGCACACGCGCACCGAGGTCGTCCCCGTGAAGACGACCGGCGACAAGTGGATGGGCGATCTGTCCAAGGTCGAGGGCAAGGGGGCGTTCACCAAGGAGGTCGACGCCGCACTGCTGGCCGGTGAGGCCGATCTCGCGGTGCACTGCGTCAAGGACGTACCCGCCGACCGGCCGCTCCCGAAGGGGACGATGTTCGCCGCGTTCCTCAAGCGGGACGACATCCGCGACGCGCTGATCCACCCGGGCGGTCTGACCCTGGACGAGCTGCCGGACGGCACCCGGATCGGTACGTCCTCGGTGCGCCGGATCGCCCAGCTGGCCGCCTCCCACCCGCACCTGGAGTGCGTGCCGTTCCGTGGCAACGCCAACCGGCGGCTGGAGAAGCTCGCGGCCGGTGAGGCGGACGCGCTGCTGCTCGCGGTGTCCGGCCTTGAGCGCATCGGCCGGATGGACGTGGTCAGCGAGGTCCTCTCCCCCGAGACGATGATGCCGCCGATCGGCGCGGGCATCCTCGCCCTCCAGTGCCGTGAGGGCGACCACGAGCTGATCGACGCGGTCAGCAGCCTCGGCGATCCGGACACGCATCGGGAGGCGACGGCCGAGCGGATGTTCCTGCACGTTCTCCAGGGGCACTGCAACAGCCCGATCGCCGGGTACGCGAAGGTGTCCCGCAACGACGAACTCTCGCTGCGCGCCTGTGTGTTCACCCCGGACGGCAAGGTCCAGCTGAACGCCCACGAGTGGGCGGGCCGTCTCGATCCTGCCACCCTCGGCACGTCCGTGGCGGTGGCGCTGCTGCGGCAGGGCGCGCGCGAGCTGATCGACAACATCGCGCACTGAGGAATCACACGCTGAGGAACGGGAAGCGGGAACCGATACCGCCCGGTGCGCCGGGCGGTTCGGTCGTTCAGGTGGGTTCCGTCTGGCCCTTCTGGTCCCGCTGTTCCCTCAGGTCCCGCTGTTCCTTCAGGAAGTCGCTCACCTGGACGGCCACGCCGTCCCGGGCCGTGCCGTGGTGCGTGCCGGTGCCGGTGAAGTCCTCGGGGAGGCCGATCCCGCCCGCCCAGAGGTGGCGGGCTGTCCACTCCTCCTCGACGCGCAGCTGGATCTGTACGTCCACCTGCGCCAGGGACGCTTCCGGGCCGGCGGCGTACAGGACGGCCGTGGCGCGGCGCAGCGGGTGGACGTCGAAGCCCTCGATGAACTGCGAGTTCCGCCAGTCGATGAAGGCGCCCTCGCCGTCGGGGCCGAGCCGGACGTCGACCTGGCCGTCCTCCAGATGGACGCCGTAATGCCGCTCGCCACGGTTCTCGACGGTCACCCGGAGGCTGAAATAGGTCAGCCCCTCGGCGGCGTCGTCGCGCCCGCGCGGCGGTTCGGCCGCCACCAGACGGTGTACGCGGACACGCAGGCCGGCATGCTCGTCGTACTCGTGCCAGTCCCCGACCACGTTGGGCTCGCGCACAGTCCACCTCTCGACCTCGGATGGCTGCTTCCTATCCTTGTGCCCGGCGCACAGTCAAATGAGCGGAATGCGCTGTGGCCAGCGAATTCGCCCCCTTGATCACTGATCAAGCGGTGTGCAGCGGATATCCGCCGAAGGGCCGCCCAACCATGGTCGGCCGCGTGCCGCACATCACGTTCCGGTGCATGGTCGTGACCGGCGTTCAGCGGGCCAGGCGACCGAGGAGCGAGGAGGCCGCCACGATGCTCAGGACGGCGGCGAGCAGCAGGACCCCGAAGTCGACGGCGAGGTTGGACGGGGTGCCGAGGAGGAGTCCGCGCAGGGCGTTCACCTGGTAGCTCAGCGGGTTGATCCGGCTGACCGTCTGGAGCCAGCCCGGCATCACGCTCACCGGGTAGAGGGCGTTGGAGCCGAAGAAGAGCGGCATGGTGATGGCCTGGCCGATGCCCATCAGCCGGTCGCGGGTGAGGACGATCCCGGCGATCGTCATCGACAGACAGGAGAAGAAGGCGGAGCCGAGGACGACGGCCGCCGCGACGCCGAGCAGCTTGAGCGGGTTCCAGGTCAGGGCCACCCCGAGGAGGGCGGCGATGACGATGACTACGACGGCCTGGATGAGCGCCTTCACACCGGCCGCGAAGGCCTTGCCGGTGATGAGGGCCGTGCGTGGGGTGGGGGTGACGAGGAGCTTGGTGAGGATTCCTGCGTCCCGCTCCCAGATGATCATGATGCCGTAGAAGATGGCGATGAACATGGCGGACTGGGCGATGATGCCGGGCGCCAGATAGTCGAGGTAGGGGATGCCGCCGGTCGGTATCGCCCTGATCCGGGTGAAGGTCTCGCCGAAGATCAGCAGCCAGAGGGCGGGCTGGACGGCCCTGGTGTACAGCTCGGTGCGGTCGTGGCGGAGTTTCTGGAGTTCGACGGCGCACATGGCGCCGACCCTGGCGGGCAGCAGTCGCCAGCCCGTTCTGGGCGTGGGCGGTACGAGCAGCAGGTTCAGGGCGGTGGGGTCAGCCGACGCGGGACGCGGTGCGGCGGGTGCTGCGGACATCGCGGAAGTCTCCTGACCGTTCGTCGAGGCCGCTGCCGGCGATGTCCCGGAAGACGTCCTCCAGCGTGGGCGGCGGGGCGGTGTCGGACGCGCCCTCGGCCCGGCGCCGTTCGCCGAGTCCGGCCCGGAGTTCGTCGGGGGTGCCGAGGGCGCGGATGCGGCCGTGGTGCATCAGGGCGACGCGGTCGCAGTACTGGTCGGCCTCGTCCATGTAGTGCGTGGTGACGAGGACCGTCATGCCGGTGGCGGCGCGCACGGCGTCGATGTGCTCCCATACGCCCGTTCTGGCGATGGGGTCGAGTCCGATGGTCGGTTCGTCGAGGATGAGCAGCCGGGGCGCGCTGACCAGCGCCTGGGCGAGTTCGAGCCGGCGCACCATGCCACCGGAGTAGGTGCTCGCGAGCCGGTCGGCCGCGTCGGTGAGCCCGACCGCTGCCAGCGCCTGGCCGACCCGTTCGGCGCGTTCGCGGCGCGGGACGTCGAAGACCCGGGCGAACAGGACGACGTTCTCGCGTCCGGTGAGCCCGGAGTCGGCGGACAGCTGCTGCGGTACGTACCCGAGCAGCCGGCGCACCGCCATCCGGTCCCCGGCGGCGTCGTGCCCGAAGACGCGGACCATGCCGGCGGGCACCGGCAGCAGCGTGGTGACGCAGCGGATCGCCGTGGTCTTGCCCGCGCCGTTGGGCCCCAGGAGGCCGAACACCTCCCCCTCCCGGACGCCGAGATCGAGCCCGTCGACGGCGTTGGTCCCACCGAAGGCGTACACGAGTCCGGTACAGCTGACGGCTTCTCGGCTCTCGGGGATGTCGGCGTTCTCCGTGGTCCCGGCGATCTCGGTGGTCCTGTCGTACGTCATGACTCCTCCGCCTCCTCGCGCAGGTTCCGGGCCAGTTTCCGCAGGGCCGGGAGCGCGGCCCGCAGGGCCTCCCGGTCGGCGTCGTCGAGACGCGCCACCTGCCGTCGTACGAGAGCGGTGCGCCGTTCCCGCCAGTCCCTGAGGCGTGCCTCGGCCGCCGGGGTGGGCAGCAGCCGGGCGGCCCGGCGGTCGGCGGGGTCCGTACCGCGGATCAGATAGCCGTCCTTGACCAGCTGGTTCACCAGCGTCGACACGGAGTTGCCCGCGAGGTACAGCTCCCTGGCCGCGTCCGAGATACCGATGCCCGGTCGGTCCATGACCAGCCGCAGCAGCTCGACCTCGGCGCCCCGCAGCCGGGGCACTTTCGTCCCGCTGCGCAGTCGGCGCCGGATGAGCCGCTGCACTCCGAGAAGCGCGTCGGCCAGTTCGTCCGCGAAGGTCGCTGGTTCCACACGCCGAGATTAGCTCTGTGTCAGAGGTATCTGGGGAACGGGGAGGGAAAGGGCGAGTCAAGAACATGTATGCGACATCTTCCGCGCCGCCGTGAATTCGCACGGCGATCGGCGAGAAGCAGCAAGTCACTCTTTATGATGATTTGTTTCCATGTCACCGGGAGCGGGAATTTGCCTTTCAGTGCTTCGGACAGGAGGCACGTCCGTGGGAGCCGGTTAGCCGGGCCTTCGGCCGTCCTCCGTGCGGTCCGTGAGCGCACCCTCCCGCGGTGTCTGTCCAGCCGGCACCGACCGAGGAAGGTGCGCGCGATGCGTATCGCCACGAGAACGAATCGCCATCCGCACGACGACGCCCCCGACACCGCCGCCGACTTCGAACGGCTCGTCTGCCTGCCCGAAGGGCAGGAGCGCCGCGCCCTCCGCGACGATCTCGTACGGGCCTGGCTGCCCATGTCGGAGCGGATCGCCGTCCGCTTCCGGGGCCGCGGCGAGGCGCTGGAGGATCTCTACCAGGTCGCGGCCATCGGCCTCGTCAAGGCCGTCGACCACTACGACCCCACGCGCGGCGCCGCCTTCGAGGCCTACGCCGTGCCGACCGTCACCGGTGAGATCAAGCGCCACTTCCGCGACCACCTGTGGGCACTGCATGTGCCGCGCCGGGTCCAGGACCTGCGCAACCGGGTACGCGCCGCCTCCAAGGAACTGTCCGCCACTGTCCCGGGCCGGCCCCCGACCGTCGCCGAGATCGCCGCGTACACCGAGCTGAGCGAGAGCGAGGTGCGTACGGGCATGGAGGCACTGGAGTGCTTCTCCGTGCTGTCACTGGAGGCGGAACTGCCGCGCACCGACGGGTACGCGCTCGCTGACACGGTCGGCGGAGCCGATCCCGGCTTCGACCTGATCGTCGACCGCGCGGCCGTCAGCCCCTGTCTGCGGGCTCTGCCCGAACGGGAGCGGACCATCCTCTATCTGCGATTCTTCGGCGGGATGACACAGAGCCGGATCGCCCGGCAGCTCGGCATCTCCCAGATGCACGTCTCCCGGCTGCTCAGCGCCTGCTGCGCACGCGTACGCGAGGAACTCGACGTGGACGAGGAACCGTCCGACGGAGAACTTCTCGCCGATGCCTGCTGAGGAACGGCGGCCCCGTACACACCCCAGTCGCCCGGGCAGGTCATTCACGGCCGGGCGACTGAGGGGCGGGCTCACTGCCGAACCCTCCCGGGAGCGATTCCCCAGCGTGCCCTGCTCCCCGGTGTCACCGCAGGGGCGGGGTTGAAACACCCCCGGTCAGGAATAGCGCTCCGTGTCCGGTGCGCCACCCGGAATCTGGGTGGGTCCGAAGCGGTCCAGCACGTCCTCCAGTTCGGCACGGATGTCGGACGGCATCTCTCCGTTCCGTCCCCAGATCAGGATCATCTCCGCGAGATTGCGGAGTTTGATGTTGGTGTGCTGGGAGACCTCTTTCAGTACTTCCCAGCCCTGGTCCGGTGTGACCCGCCCCAGCGCGACCATCATGCCGATCGCCTGGTCCACGACGGCATGGGAGGTGACGGCCTCCTTGAGCTGGTCGACCTCGGCCCGCAGGGCGACGACCTGGTCGTCGTCGCTCGGGCCGCCGTCCATGGGCATGGACATGGTCACCTCCGGGTCACGTCAAACGTACTCCCCCATCGTCGCCACTGGGCCTGCCGGGTGCCAACAGGCCCGATCGGGGTACTCGACAGGCACCCGGACGGGGTTCGGCCGGAGACTGGTGTCCGGCCGGCACACGCCGGTGGACGGAACCAGGACGCGAGTGCCATGAACCACGACACGACACAGCCCAGCGGCGCGACGGACGTCGTCTCGACCCATTCCGTGTTCGGCGCCCCCTGCTGGGTGAGCCTGACCAGCCGCGATCTGCGGGCCACCGAGGCGTTCTACAGCGCCGTACTGGGCTGGCGGTGGCGTTCGGCCCGGCTCGGCGACCGCTTCCGGGTGGCACTGGTGCAGGGCACACCGGTCGCGGGGATCGCCGCGGTGGCCTCCGTATGGCAGGTGGCGGTCGCCTGGATCCCGTACTTCGCCGTGCCCAGCGCGGACGAGGCGGCGGGCCGGGCCCGCGAACGCGGCGGTACGACGGCGGTCGGACCGATCTCCTTCCCGCCCGGCCGAGCGGCTCTGCTGGCCGACCGGGACGGGGCGATCTTCGGGATCTGGGAGGGCGAGCTGCTCGCCGGCTGGGAGGCCTGGCGACGCGCGGCACCGGCGTTCGTACGACTGCACACCCGCGACGCGTTCGACGCGGCCATCTTCTACGGGGAGATCCTGGACTGGGCCTCGGACCGCCCCGGTTGCTGCGAGGTCCACTACGAGGCCGACGAGGTCGTGCTGCGCAGCCGGGGCGACGTCGTGGCCCGTATCGTCTCGGGCGCCCTGGAGGCGGCACCCGACCCCACGATCCGGCCGCACTGGCAGGTCCACTTCGCGGTCGAGGACGTGGCGGCCTGCGTCAAGGCCGCGGAGAACAACGGCGGCAGCGTCCTGCGGTACGACGGCTCGGTGCCGTTCGAGGCGGTGCTGCGCGATCCGGACGGGGCGCAGTTCACGGTGACCTCACGCGTCCCGCGCTGAGCCCTCCGGCTGCCGGACCGACGAGTAGAGGTACTGGTCGTCCGCCAGCGGCTGGGTGCGGACCCTGCCCTTCCAGAGCAGCACCCCGTGCCGCCGCTCCCAGCGGGCGACCCACCATCCGCGAGCCAGCCACGCCGACGCGAAGATCAGCGGGAAAAGGGCCAGATCGCGCTCCCAGAACAGACCGCCGCCCACCGCACACGCGGCCATGACGACGAAGAGCAACACGTTGACACAGTTGCGGTACTCCTCGCCCCGCGTCGGCAGGACCGCGGCCGGCTCCTGCAGCGGAACCGCCTTGTCGAAGTCCCGCCCTTCACCGAACCACTTGATCCGGGAGACGGTGAGCACCCCGAACCCGGCGACGAGCGCCAGATAGATCAGCCCGAAGACGACCGCCCGGCCGACTCCCCCGGACGTCTCGGGGGCACCCTCCACCCCGAACACCACCCCCGCGCTCACCACCGCCGCGCAGAACGCGAGGAGCGCGCACGCCACCTCGTAGTGGACGTACCTGAACACGGTGTTCCCCCTGCGCACGATGCTCCCCCTGTGCCCCACCCCGGCCCCGGGGCAGAGTGTCAACTCCACTATGCCCCGGGGGAGTCCGGAATGTGCCGCTCCTACACGTTCACGAGGGAGTCCCGCGCCCTGCCCGTCGCACCGGCGAAGGACGGGACCACCCGGGGCACCTGGCGCACCTCCCGCAGGGTCGGCGCGGGTCCGGTCGAGACCAACGGGACGCCTTCGCAGGAGCGGGCCCGGCGCGAGAACCAGATGATCTTGGCGCCGGTGTCCGTGGCACAGCAGCCCCAGCCGTCACTCAGGGCGGCGATCCACGCCAGACAGCCGCGCAGTTCCCGGTCGGGGCGCAGATCGCGGTCGTGCTCGGCGATGGCGGTGATGAGGTGCTGGCCGTTCCACCACATCTCGATCACCGCACGCTTGTCGGTCGCGTGCTCGTCGATGGCGCGCAGCAGCACTTCGGTGCCATGACAGACGGGTCCGACGAGGTGCTCCAGGTCCCACAGGCGCAGGTGAGCGGCCAGGATGCGCTCGACCTGGCCGACCCGTTCCGGGCAGACCTCCACGTCGAGGTGGTAGTAGCAGGGCTCTGCGGTCTTCATCGTCGTTGGCTCCTCACGGCGGACTCACACTTCTGCACGCGCTGCGGGGCCGGGCCCCGAACGCGAAGCGTGAGCACTGTTCGCTTCTGAGTCAGCTCCAGAGTGGGAGCGCTAGTCCATTCGTGCAACACGAGAGCCATCCGTGGTTGTTGAAGACCCAACAAGACGCTGGGTCGCCACACATGCACCATGAGTGAAGGTCTCGCAGTAGAAACCACAGAAGTCGCTCAAGCAGGTCAGTCATGAGGAAGGGGACCAGCGCCATGCTGCTGCCCGCCAAAGCCGAGGTCGCCCGACAGCTGAACAAGTACCGGGCGTGGGAGCGCGTCATGCTCGCGGCCCCGTCCGACCGTTCGGCGCGCGACAGTTTCGAGGACTCGGGCTACACCTTGTGCGTACTGATGGGGAAGCGGTGCGCGCGAGAGGCCGCACACGCCGCCGAACGCTATCTCCGCACGAGCCTGGTCACCTACCTGCGTGAGCAGGCCGGCTGGACCCACACCGACCGTTTCACCGGACACGCTCCGCCCACCGTCCAGCGCTCCGCCGCAGGCGGATAGCCCACCGGTGCCGCCCGCGACGCCCGTCCCGACCCCCGACCCCATTACGGCAGAGGTGAGACCCATGAGCCCGACTCCGGCCATCGGCCGCATCCCGGTCCGGGACGTGCGCCCGGCCGTCGAGGGCGGCAGACGCCCGGCGAAGGCCGTCGCGGGAGAGACCTTCCAGGTCACCGCGACGGTCTTCCGCGAGGGCCATGACGCGGTCGGCGCGAACGTGGTGCTGTGCGACCCGGAGGGCCGCCCGGGCCCCTGGACGCCGATGCGCGAACTCGCCCCGGGCTCCGACCGCTGGGGCGCGGACGTCACCCCGGACGCGACGGGCCACTGGACCTACCAGGTCGAGGCGTGGGGCGATCCGATCAGCACCTGGCGGCATCACGCGGGGATCAAGATCCCCGCCGGGATCGACACGGGGCTGGTGCTGGAGGAAGGCGCGCAGCTGTACGAGCGTGCAGCCGCAGGTGTGCCGCAGAAGGCGGCCCGTGCTGTCGTGCTGGCAGCCGCTCGGGTCCTGGGCGACGACTCGCTCCCTGTCGCGGATCGTCTCGCGCCGGCGCTGACCCCGGCGGTGGACGAGGTGCTGGCCCGGTTCCCGTTGCGTGAACTGGTCACCGCGAGTGAGCCGTTGGCGTTGGTGGTGGAGCGGGAGCGGGCCCTGTACGGGGCCTGGTACGAGTTCTTCCCCCGCTCCGAGGGCACCGTGCAGCAACCCCACGGCACGTTCCGCACCGCCGCGCGGCGGCTGGCGTCGATCGCCGCGATGGGCTTCGACGTCCTCTACCTCCCCCCGATCCACCCCATCGGCCACACCTTCCGCAAGGGCCCCAACAACACCCTCTCCGCCACCCCCGACGACGTCGGCGTGCCGTGGGCGATCGGTTCCGAGGACGGCGGGCACGACGCCGTCCACCCGGATCTCGGCACGCTGGCCGACTTCGACTTCTTCGTCGCCGAGGCCGCCCGCCACGGCCTGGAGGTCGCCCTCGACTTCGCGCTGCAGTGCTCCCCGGACCACCCCTGGGTGCAGAAACACCCCCAGTGGTTCCACCACCGGCCGGACGGCACGATCGCCTACGCGGAGAACCCGCCGAAGAAGTACCAGGACATCTACCCCATCGCCTTCGACGCCGACCTCCCCGGCCTCGTCGCCGAGACGGTGCGGGTGCTGCGGCACTGGATGGACCACGGGGTGCGGATCTTCCGCGTCGACAACCCGCACACCAAAC
>NZ_JBSFDA010000228.1:0-13364 GCF_053593675.1 Streptomyces sp. NPDC002156
AACGCCGCGCCGACCGCGTAGATCGTATGTGATCCGCGCCCCACGCCATACTCCTGTAACAGGCGAAAAGCCTGGTGATCTGCTACTGGTCGCGGTACATCTCCGCGACGAGGAACGCCAGGTCAAGGGACTGGCTGCGGTTCAGGCGGGGGTCGCAGGCAGTCTCGTAGCGGTGGTGGAGGTCGTCGACGAAGATCTCGTCGCCGCCGCCCACGCACTCGGTGACGTCGTCGCCCGTCAGCTCCACATGGATACCGCCGGGGTGCGTCCCCAGCTCCTTGTGGACCTCGAAGAAGCCCTTGACCTCGTCGAGCACGTCGTCGAAGCGTCGGGTCTTGTGACCGGAGGCCGCCTCGAAGGTGTTGCCGTGCATCGGGTCGGTCACCCAGGCCACCGTCGCACCCGACGCCGTGACCTTCTCGACCAGCTCGGGCAGCTTGTCCCGGACCTTGTCGGCGCCCATGCGGACGATGAAGGTCAGCCGGCCCGGCTCACGGTCCGGGTCGAGACGCTCGATGTACTGCAGCGCCTCCTCGGCCGTCGTCGTCGGGCCCAGCTTGATGCCGATCGGGTTACGGACCTGGGAGGCGAACTCGATGTGCGCGCCGTCCAGCTGCCGAGTGCGCTCACCGATCCACACCATGTGCGCCGAGACGTCGTACAGCCGTCCGGTGCGGGAGTCGACGCGGGTCAGCGCCGACTCGTAGTCCAGGAGCAGCGCCTCGTGCGAGGAGTAGAACTCGACCGTCTGGAACTCGGCCGGGTCCGTCCCGCAGGCACGCATGAAGTTCAGCGCGTTGTCGATCTCACGGGCCAGCTGCTCGTACCGCTGTCCTGACGGGGACGACTTCACGAAGTCCTGGTTCCAGGCGTGCACCTGGCGCAGGTCGGCGTAACCGCCGGTGGTGAAGGCGCGGACCAGGTTGAGCGTGGAGGCGGACGCGTTGTACATCCGCTTCAGGCGCTCGGGGTCCGGGATCCGGGACTTCTCGTCGAAGTCGAAGCCGTTGACCGAGTCGCCGCGGTAGGTCGGCAGGGTCACGCCGTCGCGGGTCTCGGTGCCCTTGGAGCGCGGCTTGGAGTACTGGCCGGCGATCCGGCCGACCTTCACGACCGGCACGGAGGCCGCGTACGTGAGGACGGCGCCCATCTGGAGGAGGGTCTTCAGCTTGGCGCGGATGTGCTCCGCGCCGACGGCGTCGAAGGACTCGGCGCAGTCGCCGCCCTGGAGGAGGAACGCCTCTCCCTTGGCGACGGCCGCCATCCGGGCGCGCAGCTGGTCGCACTCCCCCGCGAAAACGAGCGGGGGATACGACTCCAGCTCCGCAACGACTGCGCGCAGAGCCTCGGTGTCGGGGTACTCGGGCTGCTGCGCCGCGGGCAGGTCTCGCCAGGTGTTGCCAGCGCTGGCGCTGGTCTTAGCGTTCACGGTCACGGCCCCAACATTACGGGGTCAAGTCGGGCGTCCGACCGCCTGCTCATCAAGTGAGACACGGTTCGCTCGTTCGGGTCCGGTGGGCGGAATGGCCGGTCCGTGCGCCGGTTCGCGCTGCGCAAGGGACTCGTGGTGTATGGTCCGTCGCATGTTCGCGCACCCGACCCAGAACCAGAACTGGTGGTGGACCGCTCACCCGGCGGCCCACTGACTGCGCGTACGCAAGTCTTCGCGAAGGCCGCCCGAGGGGCGGCCTTCGGTGTTTCCGCGGAACCTCGCACCGGCAGCCGTTCCTCCCGATCACTGATCCAGTCATTGATTGATGGAAGAGGAACCATGCGACTCGACCGGCTCCTGCACGACACCCGCCCGTTCGCCCTGCTCCGCCGCCGCACCCCCGGCCACGATCACGACATGGTCGAACTGCTGCTCGGCCCGGTGACCGCGTACGACCGGCTCGCCGACATCCCCGACGAGGGCCTCGCCCTGATCCCCTACCGCCAGATCCGCGAGCGCGGCTTCGACGTCCGCGACGACGGCACCCCGCTCGCGGTGCTCACGCCCGAGGAGACGTACGAACTCCCGCTGGCGGAGGCGCTGGAGCAGCTCCCCGCGCATGACGTGCGGGTGGAGGGCGGTGGGTTCGACGTCGGGGACGAGGAGTACGCGGAGATCGTCGGGCGGGTGCTGCGGGAGGAGATCGGGCGCGGCGAGGGGGCGAACTTCGTCATCCGGCGGACGTACGAGGGTGAGATCCCGGGGTTCGGACGCGCCGACGCCCTCGCGCTGTTCCGGCGGCTGCTGGTCGGGGAGCGGGGCGCGTACTGGACGTTCGTCGTGCACACCGGGGAGCGGACGCTGGTGGGCGCCAGTCCAGAGGTACATGTCCGAATGTCCGGCGGAACCGTGGTCATGAACCCGATCAGCGGGACGTACCGCTATCCGGCCGAGGGGCCGACCCCCGAGCATCTGCTCTCGTTCCTCGCCGACGGCAAGGAGATCGAGGAGCTGTCGATGGTCGTCGACGAGGAGCTCAAGATGATGTGCACCGTCGGCGACATGGGCGGGGTGGTGGTCGGGCCCCGACTGAAGGAGATGGCCCATCTCGCGCACACGGAGTACGAGTTGCGGGGCCGGTCCTCCCTGGATGTGCGCGAGGTGCTGAAGGAGACCATGTTCGCCGCGACCGTCACCGGGTCGCCCGTGCAGAACGCCTGCCGGGTCATCGAGCGGCACGAGGTCGGTGGGCGCGGCTACTACGCGGGGGCGTTGGCGCTGGTCGGGCGGGATGCGGGCGGGGCCCAGACCCTCGACTCGCCGATCCTCATCCGGACCGCCGACATCGCGCCGGACGGACGGCTGCGGGTGCCGGTCGGCGCCACGCTCGTCCGTGGCTCGGACCCGGCGAGCGAGGTCGCCGAGACCCACGCCAAGGCGGCCGGGGTGCTGGCGGCGCTGGGGGTCGTACCGGGGAGGGCGCGGGAGACGGGCGTACGGCCTCGGCTCGCGGACGATCCACGGGTGCGGGCGGCGCTGGACGGGCGGCGGGCCTCGCTGGCGCCGTTCTGGCTGCGAATGCAGGAGCGGACCGAGGAACTGACCGGGCATGCCCTGGTCGTCGACGCCGAGGACACCTTCACGGCGATGCTCGCGCACGTCCTGCGGTCGTCGGGCCTCGATGTGACCGTGCGGCGCTACGACGAACCGGGGTTGCGGGAGGCCGTCGTACGGCACGAGGGGCCGTTGGTGCTCGGGCCCGGGCCCGGTGATCCGGGCGATCTGGCCGACCCGAAGATGCGGTTCCTGCGTGAACTGACCGCCGAGGTGCTCCGCGATCATCGGCACGGCGTCCTCGGTGTCTGCCTCGGGCACGAGCTGATCGCGGTGGAGCTGGGGCTGGAGATCGTACGGAAGGAAGTGCCGTACCAGGGCGCGCAGACGGAGATCGATCTGTTCGGGCGGACGGAGACCGTCGGCTTCTACAACAGCTTCGTGGCGCACTGCGACGACGAGGCTGCGGCGGAGCTGGCGGCGCATGGGGTTGAGGTCAGCAGGAGTGAGGGTGGGGAGGTGCATGCGGTCCGGGGGCCCGGGTTCGCGGGTGTTCAGTTCCATCCGGAGTCGGTGCTGACGCTGGACGGGGCGAGTGTCGTACGGGAGTTGGTGGCGGGGGTTCAGTCCCTGCGAGCGCGGTAGTTCTCGGCCGCGGGCCCGGTGGGGGCTGGTCGCGCAGTTCCCCGCGCCCCTGAAAAGCGGGGGCTGCGCCCCTGCTTTTCAGGCCCGTAGGGCCGGGTCTTTTGCTTTTAGGGGCGCGGGGAACTGCGCGACCAGCCCCCACCCACCGTCAGCCGAAGAACACACCGACCTCCTCGTACAGCTTCGGGTCGACCGTCTTCAGCTTCGCCGTCGCCTCCGCGATCGGGACGCGGACGATGTCCGTGCCGCGCAGGGCGACCATCTTGCCGAAGTCGCCGTCGCGGACCGCGTCGATGGCGTGCAGGCCGAAGCGGGTGGCGAGCCAGCGGTCGAAGGCGCTGGGGGTGCCGCCGCGCTGGATGTGGCCGAGGACCGTGGTGCGCGCCTCCTTGCCCGTCCGTTTCTCGATCTCCTTGGCCAGCCATTCGCCGACGCCGGAGAGCCGGACATGCCCGAAGGGGTCGAGGGACTGGTCCTTGAGGACCATGTCGCCGTCCTTCGGCATCGCGCCCTCGGAGACGACCACGATCGGCGCGTACGAGGCCTTGAACCGTGAGGTCACCCAGGCGCAGACCTGGTCGACGTCGAAACGGTGTTCGGGGATGAGGATGACGTTGGCGCCGCCCGCGAGCCCGGAGTGGATCGCTATCCAGCCCGCGTGCCGGCCCATCACCTCGCAGACGAGGACGCGCATGTGCGACTCGGCGGTGGTGTGCAGCCGGTCGATCGCCTCCGTCGCGATGCCGACCGCGGTGTCGAAGCCGAAGGTGTAGTCGGTGGCGGACAGGTCGTTGTCGATCGTCTTCGGTACGCCGACGACCGGGATCCCGTGTTCGTCGGTGAGACGGGCCGCGACCCCGAGGGTGTCCTCGCCGCCGATCGCAATGAGCGCGTCGACCTGCTGGGTGGCGAGGGTCTCCCGGATGCGGGCGATGCCGTTCTCCTGCTTGAGCGGGTTGGTGCGGGAGGAGCCGAGGATCGTGCCGCCGCGCGGGAGGATGCCGCGCACGGCGGGGATGTCGAGGCGCACGCTGGTGCCCTCCAGTGGACCTCGCCAGCCGTCCCGGAAGCCGACGAAGTCGTAGTCGTACTCCTGTACGCCCTTGCGGACGATGGCCCGGATGACGGCGTTGAGCCCGGGGCAGTCGCCGCCTCCGGTCAGTACTCCGACGCGCATGGAAATGTCCCTTCGCCGCGGATACGTGACGAAGGATCAGTGTGACGTGCGTCTCACGCGGCGTCGAGGCTCCTGACTGGCCGCCCGGTCACTCGTCGTCGAGGCCGCGCTGTATCGCGTAGCGCACCAGTTCCACCCGGTTGTGCAGTTGGAGCTTGCCGAGGGTGTTCTGTACGTGGTTCTGGACCGTGCGGTGGGAGATGACCAGGCGTTCGGCGATCTGCTTGTAGCTGAGGCCCTTGGCCACCAGCCGCAGCACCTCCGTCTCGCGGTCGGTGAGCTGCGGGGCCTTGGGCTCGTCGGCGCCCGCGGCCGGGGCCGGTTCGGAGGCGAGGCGACGGTACTCGCCGAGGACCAGACCGGCCAGACCCGGGGTGAAGACGGGGTCGCCGACCGCTGTACGGCGCACCGCGTCCAGCAGTTCCTCGGTCGAGGCCGACTTCAGCAGATAGCCGGTGGCGCCCGACTTCACGGCCTCCAGTACGTCGGCGTGCTCGCCGCTCGCCGAGAGGACCAGGACGCGCAGGGCGGGGTTGGACCCGACCAGTTCCTTGCAGACCTGGACGCCGGGCTTGGCGGGCAGGTTCAGGTCGAGCACGAGGACGTCCGGCGCGACGGCCCTGGCCCGGCGTACGGCCTGCTCGCCGTCGCCCGCCGTAGCGACCACGTCGAACCCGGACTCGGCGAGGTCGCGGGCGACCGCGTCGCGCCACATGGGGTGGTCGTCCACCACCATCACGCGGAGCGGCCCCCGCACCTCGTCCCCGTTCACGGTCTCGCTGCCGGTGTCCGTCATCGCTTCTCCGCCTTCCCCCGTGCCGCGTTCTTGTCCTTCGGTACCGTCAGTTCGACCTCCGTGCCCTGCCCCGGCACCGAGATCAGCTCGGCGCCGCCGCCGAGATCGCGCAGCCGGCCACGGATCGACTGGGCCACGCCGAGCCGCCCCTCGCCCTCGGCCTGCGCGAGCCGCCCCTCCGGGATGCCGGGCCCGTCGTCGCGCACGGTCACAACGACCGAGTCCGGCTCGTCCTCGACCAGGATCCAGGCCCTGGCCCCGTCCCCGGCATGCTTCCGTACGTTGTCCAGCGCGGCGCCGACCGCCGCGGCCAGCTCCTTCGCGGCGGCCCGGGCGAGCGGCACGGGGGCGCCGGGCTCGGAGAGGGTGATCGTCGAGGTGGCGTACGGGACGAGCAGGGTGCGCAGGTCGACGGGGTCCGGTGAGTCCGGCTCGGACTCGTCTGTCGTGTGTACGACGGTGATGGGCACCCCCGGTCCCGCGTGCTCCGGCGCCCGTGCCCCCGCTACGAGGCCGCCGGAGACCAGGGCGCGCAGCGCGACCTCCTGCTCGCCGGCCATCCGGCCCAGTTCCCCCGCCTCGCCGCCGAGCACGGCGCCGCGCCGCTGCACCATCGCCAGTACCTGGAGGACGCTGTCGTGGATGTCCCGGGCGAGCCGCTCCCGTTCGCGGGTCGCGGCCTCGATCTCCAGGGCGCGGGCGAGGGTCCGCTCGGAGGCGCGGGCGACCTCGACGACGTACCCGATGGCGATGGAGGCGACCCACACCAGGACCACGTTGTGGACGGTGTCCCGGGCCGGGGAACCCCGCTCGACCAGGTTCGCGGCGGCGACCAGCGTCGAGGCGAAGGCCGCCCAGCGCCAGCCGCCCTTGATCGCGAAGGCCAGCACGGAACCGGCCGTCCATATCGACGGCATCGTCGGACCGCCCGAGGCGACCCGCTCGTGCGCGTCGGCGACGGGCGTGAGGAGGATGCCGGCGAGCGCGATGGTCAGGTCGGCGGTGAGGAAGCGCTTGGTGCAGCTGGCCGCGTTGGCCACCTTGGGGAGGGTCGCGAGGGTCCAGACGAACAGCACGGAGAAGTAGGCGACGGCCACCCAGGGCCGGGCGAACCCCTCGTACGAGTTGGCGAAGAGCCCGATCGCGTACAGCATCGTCATGATCCGGTAGCCGGTGAGCGCACGCCACAGCGGCTGCTCGACCGACATCCGCATCACCTTCGGACGCCCGCCCCTGCCGCGTACCGCTACGGCCTTCTCGCGTACGGCCATGTTCCCCACCATCCCCCGAACCCGCCCCGTGATGCTGCTACTTGGCGCCCGCGCGTTCCTTCTCCAGCGCCTTCTGCGCCTGCTTCTCGGCCTTCGCCGCGTCCGCGATCTGGCGCTTGGCGGCCGACGCGTAGATGTCGACGTACTCCTGGCCGGAGAGCTTCATGATTTCGTACATGACCTCGTCGGTCACGGCGCGGAGCACGAAGCGGTCGTGTTCCATGCCGTGGTACCGGCTGAAGTCGAGCGGCTCGCCGATGCGGATGCCCGGGCGCATCAGCTTGGGCATCACCTTGCCCGGCGGCTGGATCTTCTCGGTGTCGATCATCGCGACCGGGATCACCGGCGCCCCGGTCGCGAGCGCCACGCGCGCGAGGCCGCCGGGCTTGCCCCGGTAGAGGCGGCCGTCGGGCGAGCGCGTGCCCTCCGGGTAGATGCCGAACAGCTCACCGCGCTCGATGACTTCGACGCCGCTCCTGATCGCGGCCTCGCCGGCGCCGCGTGCCCCGGAGCGGTCCACCGGGAGCTGGCCGACGCCCCTGAAGAAGGCGGCGGTCATCCGGCCCTTGAGGCCGGGCGTCGTGAAGTACTCGGCCTTCGCGATGAAGGTGACCTTGCGGTCCAGGACCGCGGGGAGGAAGAACGAGTCGGAGAAGGACAGGTGATTGCTCGCCAGGATCGCCGGGCCGTCGGCCGGAACGTTCTCCAGGCCCTCCACCCAGGGCCTGAAGGCAAGCTTCAGCGGCACCCCGACGGAAACCTTCATCGCGCCGTACAACAACCGAGTTCCTCCTGTGTCTGTTCGATCAGACCTTAACCCGCAGCACTGTCAAAGAGCCCGACGGCCCTGGTCGGTGTCAGTGCGGTCGCGTACGGTGAAGTACGCCTCGGAGCCTCGGGGCTTCCTCGTGTGATCACCCGCCCCAGTCACCCTTCCCATGAACAGGAGACCGATGGTGCCGGTCCTTCCTGGAGCCGAGCCGTACCGCCATGAGGGCGGGGAGGTCGGAGTCCTCCTCTGTCACGGCTTCACCGGTTCCCCTCAGTCGCTGCGCCCCTGGGCGGAGTACCTCGCCGAGCGCGGACTGACCGTCTCGCTGCCGCTGCTGCCCGGGCACGGCACGCGCTGGGAGGACATGCAGCTCACCGGCTGGCAGGACTGGTACGCGGAGGTGGACCGCGAGCTGCGCGCCCTGCTGGCGCGCTGCGCTCAGGTGTTCGTCTTCGGTCTGTCGATGGGCGGCGCCCTGACCCTGCGGCTCGCCGCGCGGTACGGCGATCGGATCAGCGGCATCGTGGTCGTCAACCCGGCGAACAAGGTGCACGGCCTTGCCGCGTACGCCCTTCCGGTACTGCGTCATGTCGTGCCCTCGGTGCCCGGCATCGTGAGCGACATAAAGAAGGAGGGCGTCGAGGAGGTCGGCTACCCCCGGGTCCCGCTGCACGCGGCGCACTCGATGCGACAGTTCTACCGCCTGGTGGACGGTGAACTGCCGCAGGTCACACAACCGGTGCTGCTTCTGCACAGCCCGCAGGACCATGTGGTGCCGCCGGCCGACTCGGCCCGGATCCTGAGCCGCGTTTCGTCGAGGGACGTGACGGAGATCCTGCTGGAACAGAGCTACCACGTCGCGACGTTGGACCATGATGCGGACCGGATCTTCGAGGAGAGCCACGCGTTCGTCCTCCGGCTCGCACCCGCGGCCGGCAAGGAAGCCACGGACTCGGGCGAGGACTCGGGGGACGTACAGGTGCCGCACCAGAGCCGGCAGGGAGACCAAGTGGGGCAGCAGGAAGGGACGGCCACGGGTGGCTGAGCACGACTCCGACCGCGAGCCGGAGGAGAAGGGCGTGCCCTTCGACGAGGCGGCCGCGTGGGCCGCGATCGTCGAGGCGTACGGCGACGAGCCGCCGGACCCGCCCGGCGCCAAGCCGTTCAAGTCGGTCGAGGATCTCGCGCTGCTCGAATCGGACACGAACGACGAGACCGGTGACTCCGGCGACCCCGACCCGAAGGGCAACGCCGACAAGGTGGCCAAGGGCGACGGGCAGCCCCCGAAGCCGCTGGGCAGCTCCGTCGCCTTCGCCCCCGGCGTCGGCGGCGGTGGCCCGCGCGACTACTCGGCGCCGGACGCGACCGAGGACGACTTCGACGATGACGACGAGGGCCACTTCGTCCCGCCGGAGCCGCCTCCGCTGCCCGCCGCCGACACGACCGCCCGGTTCGCCTGGCTGGCGGTCCTCGGCGGCCCGCTCCTGCTGCTGCTCGCCGTACTGCTGGGCTGGGACATGACCTGGTGGCTGACGACACTGGGCATCGGCGGGTTCCTCGGCGGGTTCGCGACGCTGGTGATGCGCATGAAGGGCGACGAGGACGACGAGGAGGATCCGGGGCGGGGGGCTGTGGTCTGACGACCACCGTCGTCCACTTCAGGATGCAGGAATCCTGATTCAGGGTGCAGGAATTCTGAGGGCGGCCAGGACCGGGAGATGGGCAGAACCTCTCGATGCCGCCCTCGCACTGCTCGGCCCCAGGGGGCCTCACAGGCGTCGGGCGGCTGCGCCGGACTCCGCCCGGCGGACTGGGCTCAGGCTGCCGGTACACGCAATGCCGCCAGCACGGGCAGGTGATCTGTCGCCGCCCTCAGATCCGGCTCCGTCACGCCTGACAGGCCCGTCGGCACCCCGCAGCCCAGGACCTCGATGCCCGGCGTCGCCAGGATCGCGTCGATCCGCTGGTGCGGGTCGGTGGGGGTCGACGTGTACTCCGTGCCCCAGGGGGCCGTGGCCCAGCAGTCCTGGAGGTCGGTGGACAGACGGCGGAAGCTGCGGCCTGCGGGGCGTTCGTTGAGGTCGCCGCCCGCGACCGCGTGCGGTACGTCCAGTGCGGCGAGCCGGTCCAGGAGCAGGCCCGACTGCTCGTACCGCTCGTCGTTCTGCAGGCTGAGGTGACAGCTCAGTACGCCGAGCCGGGCGCCCCCGAAGCGGACGACCGCCGTGGCGAAGCCTCTGCGGTGCTGGCCGGGGGTGAGCGGGAGGAGGACGTCCTCGGTGCGTTCGACTGTCGCGCGCAGGGAGCAGAGGAGGGCGGGGCCGGCGGCGGTGGCGCCGCCGGAGAGGAGTACCTGGCCGGAGGCGGATGCGAGGCGGGCGAGTTTTTTGCGCCAGCGGAAGAAGCGGGGGGCTTCTTGGATGAGGACGAGGTCGGGGGTGCAGGCGGTGATGACTCGGGCGAGGGCTGTGGTGTCGTCTCGCATGGAGCGGATGTTGTAGCTGAGGACGCGGATGACGGCGGAACCGTCGGGGTTTGTGCGGGGGGTGGGGAGCGGGGGGTTCGTCGCCATGGTGGTCAAGATACGGAGGCCGGTTGGGGGGAATACCGGGAACTCGCCGTGGGGGGTGCGGTTGTTGGCCGGGCGGCGGCCGGTGGGTTTTTCGCGCAGTTCCCCGCGCCCCTGGGTTCGCTGCCCCTGACAGCATGACAAAGCCCGCCGTTCCTCCTCCTTGAGGTACGGCGGGCCTGGTTCAGCCAAAGGGGGTTTTACATGATCGGGTCGGGTTCGCGGGCCAGGTCCGCTGCTCCCACCATGCCTGCCTTGTTGCCCAGTTGGGCGGCGATGACGTCGGCCACCGGGCGCCAGTTGCCGCCTACCAGCCAGCGTTTGTAGGACTTGCGGATGGGGTCGAGGACCAGTTCGCCCTCGTCCGAGAGGCCGCCGCCGACGATGAAGGCGGAGGGGTCGAAGAGGGAGGCCAGGTCGGCGAGGCCGGCGCCGGCCCAGCGGGCCAGTTCGCGGTACGAGTCGACGGCGACGGCGTCGCCCTGTCTCGCGGCCATCGAGATGTGCTTGCCCTCGATGCCGTCCGGGGTGCCGTCGCCGAGGGAGAGGAGCACCTCGGCGTTCTCGGGCGTCGCGTTGGCGCGCTGCTTCGCGTACCGCACGAGGGCCCGCCCCGACGCGTACTGCTCCCAGCAGCCCTGGCTGCCGCAGCCGCACTGCAGACCGTCCGGGACCACACGGATGTGGCCGAACTCGGCGGCCACTCCGAAGTGGCCGCGGCGCAGCTTGTTGCCGATGATGATGCCGCCGCCGAGGCCGGTGCCCAGGGTGATGCAGATGACGTTGCGGTGGCCCTTGCCCGCGCCGAACTTGTACTCGCCCCACGCCGCCGCGTTCGCGTCGTTCTCGACGACGACCGGCAGGCCCACGCGTGCCTCGACCTTGTCCTTCAGCGGTTCCTGGCGCCAGTCGATGTTGGGCGCGAAGTAGACCGTGGAACGCTGGCGGTTCACGTATCCGGCGGCGCCGATGCCGACGCCCACGATCTCGTGCCCGGCGCGCGCGCCCTCGACGGCGGCGGCGATGGCGTCCACGATGCCCTCGGGCGTGCCCGGGGTCGGCACCTTGTGGGTCGAGAGGATGTTGCCTTCCTCGTCGACCACACCGGCCGCGATCTTCGTGCCGCCGATATCGACGCCGATGGTGAGTCCCATGAATCCCTCAGTTTCGGTCGAGCCCCGCTACGGCCAACCGTACCCGAGCCCCTGTCGCCGGGTTCCCGTCGTCCGCACCGTGGGCGGGCCCGGCGGGAGGGCGACAGGGCCCCGGCGAGGAGGGTGTCAGTCCAGGTCGATGCGCTCGCCGGAACCGGTGCCCTCGCCCCGGTCCTCGCCCCAGTTCTTCGCCCGGTCGGTCTCCCTGGCAGACCAGCGGCGTTCCTGGGACTCGACGGCCGAGCGGTAGGCGGCGAGCAGTTCGTTGCCGGCGGCGGCCAGGTGGTCGAAGACGTCCGGATTGCGTTCGATCACCGGTTCGACGGCGGCCTTGGCCTGCTGGACGACCTGCTGCACCACCTGCTGGGCGGTGCCCTGGGCTACCGCGCCGAGCAGCGGTGACTGCAGGGACGACAGCTTGTCCGAGACGGCGTCGACGAGCTTGCGCAGTTCCTCGGCCGCGGAGCCGGGGGGCGGGCCGTACCGGGCCCGGCGGCGGGCCTTCTCCGCTTCGAGGTCCTCGGCGCAGGCCTTGGCCCAGGCGTCGGCGTCGGTGGCGCGCGTCTCGTACGGTGCCTCGTCGGCCGCGTCCCCCTGAGCGGCGTCGGGTGTGGGGCGCTCTTCGCTCATGGCGGACTCCTGACTACGGTTCGTCTCTTTGACGGTACCCGAACGGGTGCGGGCGGTTCATCGTGTCTGCGGCCACAGATCCGGGTCCGGCGCGAAACGGATCCTCAGCTCACCCTCGCGCAGGGCGGCCCCGGCCACCGTGCAGCGGCGCAGCGCCGAGGGCAACGGAACGATACGGCGGAACGGGCCGACGGTGAGGACGAGATCGTCGCCGCGCCTGACCAGGTCGAGGTCGTCGCGTATCGCGCCGGGCAGCGGGATGTGCCAGACGAGCACGCCGTCGTCGGCGAGGTGATCGGTGACGGGCCACTCGACGGTGGCGGTGGTCCGGTTGACGCCGGGGGCGCGGAGCGCGACCAGGTCGTCGGTGCCGCGCGGGTCGCGCCCGAGGTGCGGGACCTGGTGGAGAGGGAGGGCGTACTTCTCCGGCCAGTCCTCCAGGGCCTTGCGCTGCTGGGCGGTGACGGAGGCGAGCCAGGGGTCGATGGAGGGTTCCGGCAGGACCCGGTTGGCGATCAGCATGTCCGCGCGCAGGCCGCGCAGGGCGATTCCGGTGATGGCGGCGCGTACGGCGTCGGTGCCGGCCGGGCCGGGTTCGGCGACCAGTCGTACGACCGTGCCCGGGTCCTCGACGACCGCGGTGACGGCGGCCAGTTCCACGTCCCAGCGGGCGGCGGCGTCGTACAGCCAGTCCGCGGGCATCGGGACGCCGGCGAGGCGGCCGAGTACGGGGCGCAGGGCGCGGGCGGCCTGGCGTTCGGCCGGGAGGAGGCGGCGCAGATAGCGGCGGAGTTCGTCGGGGAGGGCGAGGAGGGCGAGTGCCTGCGGGGTGGGCGGGAGGTCGACGACCAGGAGGCCGTACGCCTCGGAGAGCGCGGCGTCGCGCAGGGCGCGCAGGAGGGCGAGTTCCTCGGCGCCGGGGAGGGGGGTGAGTTCCTCGGGGTCGAGCCGGGAGGCGCCGAGGAAGTCGAGGACGTTCTTGGCGCGGTCCTGGAAGGCGGTGAGGTCGGCGCGGAAGCGGTCGGCGGCGTCGGGGCGCCAGGCGGTGAGGTGGGGGACGCCTGGTACGGAGACCGGGTTGGGGCCGGTCTGGATGCCGAGGGCGGCGCCGAGGGTGTCGGTGCGGTCGGTGCTGAGGACGAGGGTGGGGGTGCCGTCGCGCGCCGCGGTCAGTGCGGTGGCCGCGGCGAGGGTGGTGCGGCCGGAGCCGCCTGGGCCCGTAAGGAGGATGGTGCGCATGAGGGTGCACGCTATCTCGCCCCGCCGCCCTTACCCGTTCCCATCCCCTGGGGGCTGCGCCCCCAGACCCCCGCTGTCGGCCGTACGCCGCCCCGGGCAGCCGCGTGCAGACTGGGCCGGAACGC
>NZ_JBSFDA010000229.1:0-13361 GCF_053593675.1 Streptomyces sp. NPDC002156
CGTCCGGCGTTTGAGGACGAGGCCGTTCAGGCCGAAGCGGGGGTCTGGGGGCGGCAGCCCCCAGGGATGGGACGGGTAGGGGCGGCGGGGGCGAGGAAACCAAGACCTCAGCCGCATCCCAAGCCGCACAAGACAGTGCACCCGCACTCCGCGCCAGCCCCATCAACGCCTCAAGATCACACCCGGCCTCGACCTGCGCCGCCATCGCGGCCACAGCCTCCACAGCCGCCCCCCGCCGCTCACCAACCGGCACCAACCCCAGATGCCGGGAAGGCGTATCCACCTGAGCCACCCGCCGCAACACCCCGAGCACCGGCACCCCGGCCGACTCCAACGCCTCCCGCAGCAACGCCTCATGCCGATCGGACGCGACCTTGTTGAGGATCACACCCCCGACCCGAACCTCCGGATCCCACGACGCGAACCCATGCACCAGCGCGGCAACGGACCGAGACTGCGACGAAGCGTCGACGACCAGCACCACCGGGGCCCGCAACAGCTTCGCCACATGCGCGGTGGACGCCAGCTCACCTTCCCCCGCCGCCCCGTCGTACATCCCCATGACACCCTCGACGACCGCGAGGTCACACCCCCGCGCCCCGTGCAGGAACAACGGCCCGACAAGCTCCGGCCCGCACAGATACGCGTCGAGGTTCCGCCCCACCCGCCCGGTGGCGAGCGAGTGATACCCGGGATCGATGTAGTCCGGCCCCACCTTGTGCGGAGACACGGCAAGCCCGCGCGCGGTGAACGCGGCCATCAGCCCCGTGGCGACGGTGGTCTTGCCGCTGCCGGAGGAGGGCGCGGCGATGACCAGCCGAGGCACGGAGGCCAAGACCGATGAGGATGACGATGAAGTCAGCACGGCGATGTCACCACTCGATCCCCCGCTGCCCCTTCTGCCCGGCGTCCATCGGATGCTTGACCTTGGACATGTCCGTCACAAGATCCGCGAACTCCACCAGCTTCTCCGGCGCGTTCCGCCCGGTGATCACCACGTGCTGGTTCCCCGGCCGATCCCGCAGCACCGAGACGACCTCGTCGACATCGACCCACCCCCAGTGCATGGGATAGGCGAACTCGTCCAGCACGTACAACCGATACGTCTCGGCGGCGAGATCCCGCTTGACCTGCTCCCAGCCCTCCCGAGCCTTCTCCTCGTTGTCGAGCTGCTCATCCCGCTGAACCCAGGACCACCCCTCGCCCATCTTGTGCCAGTCGACGGACCCGCCCTCCCCGCTGGCCCCCAGCACCCGAAGCGCGTTCTCCTCACCGACCTTCCACTTCGCCGACTTGACGAACTGGAACACCCCGATGGGCCACCCCTGATTCCAGGCGCGCAGCGCGAGCCCGAAAGCGGCGGTGGACTTGCCCTTCCCGATGCCCGTATGCACGACGACAAGCGGTCGATTACGCCGCTGCCTGGTCGTCAGCCCATCGTCCGGCACGACACTCGGCTGCCCCTGAGGCATTACGCGGCCCTCCTCTGTACGTCCTTGACCAACCCGGCGATGCTGTCGGCCCGCAGCTCGTCCAATGTCACCGCGGTACCGCCCAGTTCACCGGCGAGCTGCCCGGCGAGCCCCAGCCGAACCACCCCCGACTCACAGTCGACGACCACGGAGGCAACCCCCTCGGCGGCGAACAGCCGAGCCGCCCGCCCGGCCAGCGCGACCGGCTCCGGCCCACCCGTGGCCCGCCCGTCGGTCACGACCACCACCAGCGCCCGCCGGGCCGGGTCCCGCATCCGCTCCACCCGGAGCACGTCATGCGCCTTCAACAGCCCGGCCGCGAGCGGAGTACGCCCACCGGTCGGCAACGACTCCAGCCGTACGGCGGCGGCGTCCACGGAGGAGGTCGGCGGCAGGGCGACATCGGCAGCCGACCCCCGAAAGGTCACGAGGCCGACCTTGTCCCGCCGCTGATAGGCGTCGAGGAGCAGCGACAGCACAGCCCCCTTCACCGCACTCATCCGCTGCCGGGCAGCCATCGACCCCGAGGCATCCACAACGAAAAGCACGAGATTCCCCTCGCGCCCCTCCCGAGTCGCCTGCCGCAGATCGTCCCGCCGCACGACCAGCCCACGCCCAACTCGCCCCCGCGCCCGCTGATGCGGAGCGGCGGCCTGCACGGTGGCCGCCAAGTGCAGCTTGGTGAGCGCCCCTTGAGGCCGCCGGGACCCCGTCGTACGCCCCCGCTCGGTACGCGCCCGAGACCGCCGCCCGGCAGCACCCTCACCCACACCGGGCACGCTCAACACCTTGGTACGAAAGGGCTCACCGGCCCGCACAGGCTGCTGCTCACCGGCCCCGCCCCCCGAGGGCTGCGGCTCCCCACCGTCCCCGGCCTCGGGCCGCGCGCCGGAGTCGTCCCCCTGCGGACCGTCGGACTCCGGAGCCTGACCGCCACCACCGCCACCACCGGGCCCGTCCGACCCAGGATCGGGATCAGGATCCTCGTCCTCCCCCGACCCCTGTCCGCCGAACTCCTCCAATGTCTCGTCGAGCTTGTTCTCGTCAAGTCCGGGCGCGTCAAAGGGATTCCGCCGCCGCCGATGAGGCAGAGCAAGCAACGCAGCCTGCCGAACATCCTCGGCAAGCACGTCGGTACGCCCGGCCCAGGAGGCCAGCGCAACGGCGGTCCGCGCCATCACGATGTCGGCACGCATCCCGTCGACCTCGAAGGCAGCACAGGTCGCGGCGATCTGCCGCAACGCCCCGTCGCCCAGCCGCACGGACGGCAACAGCTCCCGCGCGGCGACGATCCGGGCTCGTACGGCGGACTCCTCATCGGCCCACCGAGCGGCGAACCCGGCAGGATCGTCGTCGTACGCGAGCCGTCGCCGCACGACCTCGACCCGCTGATCGGGCTCCCGCGAGGCCGCGACCTCGACGGTCAGCCCGAACCGGTCGAGGAGCTGCGGCCGCAGCTCACCCTCCTCCGGGTTCATGGTCCCGACCAGCAGGAACTTCGCCGCATGCCGTACGGAGACACCTTCACGCTCGACGTAGGAGGCGCCCATGGCGGCGGCGTCCAACAGCAGGTCGACGAGGTGGTCATGAAGCAGATTGACCTCGTCGACGTACAGAATCCCGCGATGCGCATCGGCCAACAAGCCAGGCTCGAAGGCCTTCACGCCCTCAGCGAGCGCCCGCTCGATATCAAGAGCCCCGACAAGCCGATCCTCGGAGGCACCGACAGGCAGCTCGACCATACGGGCGGCCCGGGATTCATAGGCCCCGGCTTCGTGCGGCCCATCAGGACAGGCCGGATCGGGCCCGCCAGGATCGCAAGAGAACCGGCACCCGGAGACGACATCAACCGCGGGCAACAGCACCGAAAGGGCCCGCACGGCAGTGGACTTGGCGGTGCCTTTCTCACCGCGCACGAGCACGCCACCCACCGCCGGCGAGACGGCATTCAGCAGCAGCGCGAGCCGCAGGTCGTCCTGGCCGACAACGGCCGTGAACGGAAACGGGGTACTCACTTGTCGTCGCCCTCCAGGTCGCCTTCGAGCTCCAGGTAGGTCGCGCGCAGCCGCTCGATCGTCTCGGCGTCCGGCTCGGCCCACAACCCACGGTCGGCGGCCTCGATCAGCCGTTCCGTGATCCCGCGCAAGGCCCACGGGTTGGACTGCTTCATGAAGTCCCGGTTCTCCGGGTCGAAGACGTACTCGGCGCTCAGCTTCTCGTACATCCAGTCGTCCACAACCCCGGCCGTGGCGTCGTACCCGAAGAGATAGTCCACAGTCGCGGCCATCTCGAAAGCGCCCTTATACCCATGCCGCCGCATCGCCGCCATCCAGCGTGGGTTGACCACCCGCGCCCGGAAAACCCTGTGGGTCTCCTCGCCCAATGTCCTGGTCTTCACCTGGTCGGGAGTCGCCGAGTCACCGACGTACGCCTCCGGGCTGGCCCCCGTCAGATGCCGCACCATGGCGACCATGCCGCCGTGGTACTGGAAGTAGTCGTCGGCGTCGACAAGGTCATGCTCACGCGTGTCGACGTTCTTCGCCGCCACCGCGATCCGCTTGAACGCCGTCTCCATGTCCCCCCGGGCCGCTCGCCCATCCAGCCCGCGCCCATAGGCGTAACCGCCCCAGACGGCGTACACCTCGGCCAGATCAGCATCGGACCGCCAGTTCCGCGCATCGATCAACGGCAGCAGCCCAGCCCCATAGGCCCCCGGTTTCGACCCGAAGATCCGAGCCGTGGCCCGCCGCCGATCCCCATGCTCCGCCGTATCCGCATCCACATGCGCCCGCACGTAGTTGGACTCGGTCGGCTCCTCCAGCTCGGAAACCGCCCGCACCGCGTCGTCGATGAGCCCCACCACATGCGGGAACGCGTCCCGGAAGAACCCGGAGATACGCACCGTGACATCGATCCGAGGCCGCCCCAACTCCTCGACCGGCACCACCTCGAACCCGGTCACCCGCCTCGACGCGTCGTCCCACACCGGACGGCAGCCGAGCAGCGCCAGGATCTCGGCGATGTCGTCGCCCTGGGTCCGCATGGCCGACGTACCCCAGACCGTCAGGCCGACGGACTTCGGGTACTCGCCGTTGTCGGTCAGATACCGCTGCACGAGCGAGTCGGCGAGCGCCTGGCCGACCTCCCAACTCAGCCTGGACGGAATGGCCTTGGGGTCGACGGAGTAGAAGTTGCGGCCGGTCGGGAGGACATTGACGAGCCCGCGCGTCGGCGAACCCGAAGGCCCCGCCGGGACGTAACCCCCGTCAAGTGCCTTGAGAATGTGGGTGATCTCGTCCGTCGTACGGGCCAGCCGGGGCACCACCTCACGGCACGCGAACTCCAACACCGCGACGGCGTCCGGGAGTTCGAGGCCCAGTACGTCCCGCACCAGACCGGGAACCGTCGCGACCTCCCACGCCCGATCCTCCATGCCCTCCGCGAGCCGCCGGCACAGCTGCTCCAGCAGATCGATCGCGTCGGCGGCCGAACGCGCGGGCCCGTCCACCAGATCCGTCAGCTCGACCGGCAGCTTCACCGGAGCCCCCGGCTCGGCCAGCAGTTCCTTCTCCACCAGCCCGAAGTACTCGGCGAGGCAGGCCCGCAGACCCGGCAGCGCGTTTGCCGTCCCACCCCACACCTGCGAGGCACGCAGCACGGCCAATACGAGGTTCACCCGCGCCTCGTCGACCGGCCCACCACCCAGGATGTGCAGACCGTCCCGGATCTGCACGTCCTTGATCTCGCACAGATAGCCGTCGATGTGCATGACGAACTCGTCGAACGCCTCGTCGTCCGGCTGGTCGTCGACGTGCAGGTCGTGGTGCAGCTCGGCCGCCTTGACCAGCGTCCAGATCTGCGCCCGCACCGCCGGCGCCTTCGTCGGGTCCAGGTCGGAGACGAGCGCGTACTCGTCGAGGAGCTGCTCCAGCTTCGCCAGGTCGCCGTACGTGTCCGCGCGGGCCATCGGCGGTACGAGGTGGTCGACGACGGTGGCGTGCCCGCGCCGCTTGGCCTGGGTGCCCTCGCCGGGGTCGTTGACGATGAAGGGGTAGACGAGGGGGAGTTCACCGAGCACGGCGTCCGGCCCGCACCCGCGGCTCAGACCGAGTCCCTTGCCCGGCAGCCACTCCATCGTCCCGTGCTTGCCCATGTGGACGACGGCGTCCGCGCCAAAGCTGTTCTCCAGCCACCGGTAGGTCGCCATGTAGTGGTGGGAGGGCGGCATGTCGGGGTCGTGGTAGATCGCGATCGGGTTCTCGCCGAAGCCGCGCGGCGGCTGGATCAGGACGACGACGTTCCCGAACTGGAGGGAGGCCAGGACGATGTCGTCCCCGTCGACGTACAGGGAGCCCGGCGGCTCGCCCCACGCCTCCAGCATCCCGTCCCGCAACTCGCCGTCCAGCTTGTCGAACCATGCCCGGTAGTCGGCAAGCGGCACGCGCGCGGGTGCGGCGGCCAGCTGCTCCTCGGTGAGCCATTCGACGTCGTGGCCACCGGCGTTGATGAGCCGGTGGATCAACTCGTCGCCGTTGTCCGGATGTCCCTCGACGACGTACCCGGCATCCCGGAGCGAGTCCAGCACCCGTACCGCGGAGGCGGGCGTGTCCAGGCCCACCGCGTTGCCGACGCGTGAGTGCTTGGTCGGGTAGGCGGTGAAGACGAGGGCGAGCTTCTTGTCGGCGTTCGGCTTATGCCTCAACTGGGCGTGCCGTACGGCGATTCCGGCGACGCGGGCGGCCCGCTCGGGGTCGGCGACGTACACCGGGACGCCGTCGGGCCCGTCCTCCTTGAAGGAGAACGGCACGGTGATCAGCCGCCCGTCGAACTCGGGGATCGCGACCTGCATCGCCGCGTCCATGGGGGAGAGGGCGGCGTCGGAGGCGTCCCACGTCGCCCTGGACGACGTAAGGCAAAGCCCTTGCAGCACAGGCACGTCGAGGTCGGCGAGCGCCCCGATGTCCCAGGCCTCCTCGTCACCGCCGGCCGAGGCCTCGGAGGCGTGCGTACCGCCGGCGGCGAGGACGGTGGCGATGAGGGCGTCGGCCCCGGCGAGCAGTTCGTACAGTCCCGCGTCGGCCCCGCGCAGTGAACCGCAGTACACGGGAAGGGCGTTGACGCCCCGCGCCTCGATCGCCTCGCACAGGGTGTCGACGAACCCGGTGTTGCCGCTCAACTCGTGGGCCCGGTAGAAGAGCACACCGACGGTAGGACGGCCGCTCTCGCACGCGTACGAGCCGTGCACCCCGTACTCGGGCATCTTCTGCGGCTCGACGAACCCCTCGCCGGTCAGCAGCACGGTGTCGGACAGGAACCGTGCCATTTCCACCAGGTTGTCGGGCCCGCCCTCGACGAGATAGCGCAGGGCCTCCGCCACGACACCCGCGGGCACCGACGACTCGGCCATCAACTCGGCGTCGGGCACGGCCTCACCGCCGAGCAGCACGGTGGGCACACCGGACGTCTTCAGATAAGCGAGCCCGTCCTCCCACGCCCGCTTCCCGCCCAACAGCCGTACGACGGCGATGTCCGCGCCCTCGACGAGCGCGGGCAGCTCCTCGGCGACGTCCACCCGGGTCGGATTGCCGATCCGGTACGAGGCACCGGTGGCGGCCCGGGCCGCCAGCAGGTCCGTGTCGGCGGTCGACAACAACAACACTGTGCTCATGCGGGCGCTCCCGGTGGAATGAAAGGCAGTCCTTGTGGCGCGCCCGACTCGATGAGCCGCCAGAGCGCGTCCGTGTCCGCGTGCTGTTCGATGAGATCGCCGAGCAGGTCGAGCTGTTCCTCGCGCAGCCCGGCGAAGGAGGTGTCGGGGGCCGGTACGAAGCGCCGGCCCGCGGCGGCGGCGACCTCGCGCAGGAAAGCCCGCCGGAACCCGTCGGATTCGAGCGACCCGTGCCAGTGCGTACCCCAGACGGCCCCGACCCGACACCCGTCCAAGAAGGCTTCCCCTCCTGCGATTTCGGCAACGCCGTGATGGATCTCGTACCCCTCGACGTCCTCACCGAGGGCGGTGCCGACGGGCCGGGTGAGGGTCTTCTCGCGGGCGAACCGCACCCGCACGGGAAGAACCCCGAGGGCGTCGACAAGGCCCTGGCGACTCTCGACGTCGTCCTCGATCCGCTCGCCGAGGATCTGGAAGCCACCGCAGATGCCGAGTACTGGCCGTCCCTCGGCAGCGCGGCGCACGAGAGCGTCCGCGAGCCCGCGCTGCCGCAGCCACTCCAGCGCCCGCACGGTCCCCCGAGTCCCCGGAACGACGACGAGATCGGCGTCGGCGAGTTCCTCCGGCCGGTCCACGAACCGTACGACGACGCCCGGTTCGGCGGCGAGGGCGTCCACGTCCGTGAAGTTGGACATCAGCGGGATCGCACAGACGGCGAC
The DNA here is from genome assembly GCF_053593675.1 of Streptomyces sp. NPDC002156. Classification (NCBI taxonomy): domain Bacteria; kingdom Bacillati; phylum Actinomycetota; class Actinomycetes; order Kitasatosporales; family Streptomycetaceae; genus Streptomyces; species Streptomyces sp. NPDC002156. The sequence continues at coordinate 7,860 of NZ_JBSFDA010000229.1, forward strand.
CCGCAGCACGTCCTCCCCGACGGGCGGGGAGACGTTGGACTCCCGCACGGTCCCCCGCAGGGAGACCCGCAGCCCGTCCTCTTCATCGATCCCGAGCCCGTGCCGGAAGGGCAGGACGCCGTACGTCGGCCGCCCGGTGAGCCCGAGCAGCATGTCGAGCCCGGGTTCGAGCAGGGAGACATCCCCGCGGAACTTGTTGACGAGGAACCCGGCGACGAGCGCCTGATCCTCGGGGGACAGCAGGGCGACCGTCCCGAAGAAGGAGGCGAAGACACCGCCACGGTCGATGTCGCCGACGACAAGCACAGGGAGCCCGGCATTCCGAGCGATCCCCATATTCACGATGTCGGTCCGCCGCAGATTGATCTCAGCCGGACTCCCGGCCCCCTCACAGATCACCGCGTCATACGTGCCCCGCAGTTCGGCAAGGCACTCCAGCACGGTCCCGAGAAGCTGCTGCTGCCGCCCTCCGTGATAGCCACGCGCACTCATCTCACCCACGGGCTTCCCCATGAGCACGACCTGACTGCTCTGGTCGCTCCCGGGCTTCAGCAGCACGGGATTCATGAGCGCGGTGGGCTCGATGCGGCAGGCCTGCGCCTGCATGGCCTGAGCCCGCCCGATCTCGGCACCTTCACGCGTGACAAAGGAGTTGAGGGACATGTTCTGAGCCTTGAAGGGCGCGACTTTCACCCCCTGCCGCACGAGCCACCGACAGATCCCGGCGGTGACGACACTCTTCCCGGCATCGGAGGTGGTCCCGGCGACAAGCAGCCCACCACCGACGGTTCCGCCACTCATGACGTACGCCCCTTCGCTACGAGCCGTGCGACGGCGACACTGACCCCAAGGGCAAGCCAGGTGACCCGCCGGGACAGCCGTACGGCCCGTTCGACGTCCTGGACACCGACGGCACGCCCGTACTCCCCGTTGAGCACGGGCCGATGCTCGACCCGCCCCGCGTAGGACAGCGTCCCGCCGAGCCGAACCCCCAACGCCCCCGCGAAGGAGGCCTCGACGGGCCCGGCGTTGGGGCTGGGATGGCGGCGGGCATCGGCACGCCAGGCCCGGACGGCCCCGCGCGGATCACCACCGGCGACAGCGGCGAGTACGGCGGTCAGCCGAGCCCCCGGCCACCCGGCGAGATCGTCGAGCCGGGCGGAGGCCCACCCGTACCGCCGATACCGAACGGACTTGTGCCCCACCATGGCGTCAAGGGTGTTGACGGCCCGGAACCCGACCAGCCCCGGAACACCACCCACAGCCCCCCACACGAGGGCCCCCACAACGGCGTCGGAGGTGTTCTCGGCAACGGACTCGACGACGGCCCGGGCGATCCCGTCGGAGTCGAGGGCCTGCGGATCACGCCCGCAGAGATGGGGCAGCCGCTCCCGGGCCCCGTCGACATCCCCGGCCTCGAGTGACCGCCCGACGGCCCGAGCCTCCCGGCCGAGTGAAGTCCCCCCGACCACGGCCCAGGTGGCGGCGGCGGTGAGTGCGACGGAAGCGGTACGGGACGGACGTACGACGGAACGGGCCACCGCGGCAAGCGAGACGGCACCGCCCACACACACAGCGGTGTGCAGCGCCCCCCACCCCCGATGGTCCCGCCACAACACCCGCTCGACGGCACCGGCGGCCCGCCCGAACGCGGCGACCGGATGCCCTCGGCGCGGATCACCGAGAACCAGATCACCGAGGAGTCCGAGGGCGGCGCCGTACGCGAAGACGCGATCGGCACGCATCGGCTCAGCCGGCCGTGGGGTCGGGAAGCGACCTCGTGCTGTACCTCGAACGGCAGGCGAGCATGGCGATATGTCCTCACTCAGGGTGTCCACGCCCTGGTTCGACGAGACCGACGGCGAGAGTTCCTGGCTCCCGGGGTTACCTACCCCGGTGACAGTGGCGGGACCGCGCCGGATTCACACCGGCTTCCTCTTCTGCCGCCGTACATGGCTCCGGCAGTCCACCACGGGCCCGGAACACCCGTCAACTTGCCGTTGACCTGGAAAGGAGGACTGTGCTGAGCCCCACACCGCCAACGGAACGGCGGCGCGGGAACACGCTTTTCGGCCCTCAGGCCACGATCAGATAGATCCCGTATGCCACAACTGACGCGCAGGCGGCAAAACATGCGTAGGCCCCCGTAACGGCGAGCCCGGCCGACTCCCCCTGTGTCGCCGCCCGTTCGCGCATCGAGAGCCCGACGATGCCCAGGGTGAACACACCCACCATGGCCACGGTGATGACGAGGCTGACGCCGAAGACGGAACCGAGGGCGGCCCAGTCGATCTTCATGTTGCTTCCTTCTGCTTCCTTCTTGCTCGGACCGGGGCTGGGCTCAGAGGGCCGTTGCCGACGGCTTCGCCGTGGCCTCGGCCGGGCTGGGGATGGTGGCCGTGAGGTCGTCGGTCATGGTGCCCGCCGGGGGAGGGGTCACGGCGGCGATCGCTGTGGTCACGACGCCCGCGGGCTCCTCGCTCTCGGCATCGTTGACGTTCGTGTGGTCGATCACCTCGCGGCGCGACACGACCCAGATCGCCGCGCTCGAAGCGATCAGGAAGACGGCCACCAGCGCCGTACCCCAGTCCCCGAACCCGGTCACCCACTCCGCCACCGCACCGACCAGTGCCGCTGCGGGCAGCGTCAGTCCCCATGCCACGAACATGCGGGTCGCCGTCGACCAGCGGACCACGCCGCCCTTGCGGCCGAGGCCCGCGCCCATCACCGAGCCCGACACCGAGTGGGTGGTGGAGAGGGAGAAGCCGAGGTGGGAGGAGGCCAGGATGACCGTCGCCGCGCTGGTCTGGGCGGCGAAGCCCTGCTGGGGCTGGAGGTCGGTCAGGCCCTTGCCCATCGTGCGGATGATGCGCCAGCCGCCGAGGTACGTGCCGAGCGCGATGGCCAGGCCCGCGGAGAGGATGACCCACACCGGCGGGTCGGAGTCGGGGGCGACGGCGCCGCCGGCGACCAGGGCGAGGGTGATGATGCCCATCGTCTTCTGCGCGTCGTTCGTGCCGTGGGCCAGCGACACCAGGCCCGCGGAGGCGATCTGGCCGACCCGGAAGCCCTTCTCCGCCGCCTTGCCCTCGGCGTGGCTCGCGCTGAGCCGGTACGACAGCCTGGTTGCCAGCATGGCCGCGATGCCCGCCACGATGGGGGCGGCGATCGCCGGGATCAGCACCTTCGTCACCAGGACGTCGCCGTGGACCGCGCCCGCGCCCGCCGAGGCGATGGTCGCGCCGATCAGGCCGCCCATCAGGGCGTGCGAGGAACTGGAGGGCAGGCCCACCAGCCAGGTCAGCAGGTTCCAGAGGATCGCGCCGACCAGCGCGGCGAAGATCACCTCGGGACGGATACCGCTCTCGTCGACCAGGCCCTTGGAAATCGTGTTGGCGACCTCCACCGAGAGGAAGGCGCCCACGAGGTTGAGGACGGCCGACATGGCCACCGCGACCTTGGGTCTGAGCGCGCCGGTCGAGATGGTGGTGGCCATCGCGTTGGCGGTGTCGTGGAAACCGTTCGTGAAATCGAACGCGAGCGCGGTGACGACCACGATCGCGAGGATCAGCGAGAAGCTTTCCATTTACCCAGATTTCTTTGGGACGACAGTGGCTGGTGGACCGTAAGCAACCTGGGTAAACGGAAGATGAACTGAAGGGGTATGGGGAGTGGCTTGAGGCGTGGTGTCTTCTCACGCCCCCTTCGCGAACCGCTTGAGCTGAGCCGGCGTCCCGTTGAAGAGATTCTGGTCACCCGGCAGTGTGCCGCTGTTGTCGTACTGCCAGAACGTCCAGAGCTTCCAGCCGCCGGACGGCAGCGCCCCGGCGTCGGCCGCGTTGTAGCGGGCCAGCCACAGGGCGTGCTTCGAGGTGAAGACAGGGCTGCTGTTCGTGCAGTTGTTCCACCAGTGGGCGGTCGTGTAGATCACCGGACGGCGGCCGGTGAGCCGGTTGACCTCGTTGCTGAAGGCCGTGATCCAGCTCGCCATCTTCGCCTTGCTCAGGCCGTAGCACTTCTTCTTGCCGTACGGGTTGTACTCGATGTCGAGCGCGGGCGGCAGTGTCCAGCCGTCCGCGCGCCAGGCCCCGCCGTTGCGGATGAAGTGCCGGGCCTGGGTGATGCCGGACGACTTGTCCGGCAGGGCGAAGTGGTAGGCGCCGCGGATCAGGCCTGCGGTCCGTGAGCCGTTGTACTGCTGGCTGAAGTACGGATTGCGGTACGTGTGGGACTCGGTCGCCTTGACGTACACGAAGGTGGCGCCCTTCGCCTTCGCGGACTGCCAGTTGACGTTCTTCTGGTGCGACGAGACGTCGTGCCCCTTGGGCTTCGCGGCCGCCGAGACCGGAACCTCCGTCAGGACGGTCCCCCCGATGGCGAGCGCCGCCGCGGTGGCCGCGAGTGCGCGCGAGCGGCGGCGTAATGGTGTGCGACGGACAGGCTGGAACGGCTTGGGATCGCGGGCCATGTGTCCCCCCGGAATGGCTGCGTACGGAAAAATCTCCCAGAGGCTACTGGAAGATCGACAAATCGCCATCGCTCTCCGGCCAAAGCGCGCCCACGCGCCGATGCGTGCGCATATGCGCCCTTACGATCAACGGAGTTCGGGCCTAGAGTGCCCTCGCCCGGCGGCGGCCCGGGACCGTGCCTGGCAGGATCACGGCATGGCCGATCAGCGACGGGACGGGCGTGACGTGCGGGGCAGTGCACAGGAGGCGGGTACGGCGGAGGGGCGTGCCGTGCCCGACGAGACGGCGCGCGCCTGGGCCGCGCTCGTCGCGACAGCCCGCCGCACGGTGGCCGACGGACTGGTCGTCGGCACCTCCGGCAATGTCTCCGTACGGGTCGGTGACACCGTCCTGGTCACCCCGTCCGGCGTTCCGTACGAACGGCTCGCCCCCGCCGACATCGTCGGCGTCGACCTGACCGGTCGCCAGGTCCTCGGCACCCTCACCCCGACGAGCGAACTGCCCATGCATCTCGCCGTCTACCGCGCCACCGGCGCCCGCGCCGTCGTCCACACCCACGCCGTCCACGCGACGGCCGTCTCGACGCTCGTCCGAGAGGTGCCGCTGATCCACTACATGGCGGCCGATCTCGGCGGCCCCGTCCGAGTCGCCCCGTATGCGACCTACGGCACCGAAGAGTTGGCCGAGAACACGCTCCAGGCCCTGACCGACCGCACCGCCTGCCTCCTCCAGAACCACGGCACGATCACGTACGGCACCACCCTCGACCAGGCGTACGACCGCACCGCCCAGCTGGAGTGGATGTGCCGAGTCTGGCTGACGGCGTCCGCCCTGCCCGGCCTCTCCCCGACCCTCCTGACGGAGACCCAGGTGAACCAGGCGGGGCAGCGCCTCAAGGGCTATGGACAGCAGCGGTAGGGCCTGCGTCTCCGGCACCATCCAGCCCGTCCGGCGTTTGAGGACGAGCGCGTTCAGCGCGAAGGGGGGTCTGGGGGCGCAGCCCCCAGGAACGGGATGGGACGGGTAGGGGCGG
>NZ_JBSFDA010000230.1:0-13134 GCF_053593675.1 Streptomyces sp. NPDC002156
AGGATGAGAACGGGTAGGGGCGGCGGGGGCGAAGGAAACCTCACCGGCCGCGTCCTCCCCCCGGGAGGTCCCCGTGCCTGCCGTGTAACGGGGGGCGTTCCGAGGTGTAACACGGGCGTCGCACGCTGGCGGTATGGAGACCTCCGTGACGCCCACGCACTGCCCGTACTGCGCCCTGCAGTGCGGTATGAACCTCACGCCGGCAGCAGGCGGGGGCGTCACGGTCTCCGAGCGCGTCGACTTCCCCGTCAATCGTGGCGCACTGTGCGGGAAGGGGCGCACCGCCCCAGCCCTGCTGTCACCGTCACTGCGGCTGACCGAGCCGCTCGTCCGGCGGGACGGCGTCCTCGTACCCGCGACCTGGGAAGAGGCGCTGGACCGCGTCGCCGAGGGACTGACCCGCACGCGTACGGAGCATGGCCCGGACGCGTGCGGTGTCTTCGGCGGGGGCGGGCTGACGAATGAAAAGGCTTACGCCCTCGGGAAGTTCGCCCGGGTTGTACTCGGGACCTCCCAGATCGACTACAACGGGCGCTTCTGTATGTCGTCCGCTGCTGCGGCCGGGAACAAGGCATTTGGGCTCGACCGGGGGCTGCCCTTCCCCATGGAGGACATCCCCAAGACCGGGTGCGTCATCCTCGTCGGGTCGAATCTCGCCGAGACCATGCCTCCCGCCCTCCGCTACTTCACCGAACTCAAGGAGAACGGGGGGACGTTGATCGTCATCGATCCGCGTCGGACCCGTACCGCCGAGCAGGCCGATCTGCATCTCGCGCCGCGTCCCGGCACCGATCTCGCCCTCGCCCTGGGCCTGTTGCACCTGGTCGTGGCGCAGGGGCGTACCGACGAGGCGTTCATCGAGGAACGGACCAGCGGGTGGGAGGAGACCCGGGCGGCGGCGATGGCCCACTGGCCCGAGTACGTGGAGCGGATCACCGGCGTGCCCGTGCCCCAACTCCGGGACGCCGTACGGATGTTCTGCGAGCCTGACACCGCCATGGTGCTCACGGCGCGTGGGCCCGAGCAGCAGTCCAAGGGGACGGACACGGTCGGGGCGTGGATCAACCTGTGCCTGGCCACCGGGCGTTCGGGGCGGCCGTACTCCGGATACGGGTGTCTGACCGGGCAGGGCAACGGGCAGGGCGGGCGTGAACACGGGCAGAAGGCCGACCAGTTGCCCGGCTACCGCAAGCTGACCGACCCCGACGCGCGACGCCATGTGGCCGGCGTGTGGGGCGTCGACCCGGACTCGTTGCCGGGGCCCGGGCTGAGCGCGTACGAACTTCTCGACTCGCTCGGCACCAGCATCCGCTCGCTGCTGCTGATGGGGTCCAACCCGGTGGTGTCCGCGCCCCGGGCCGCGCACATCCAACAGCGCCTGGAATCACTGGACTTCCTCGCCGTCGCGGATGTCGTGCTGTCCGAGACGGCCGCGCTCGCCGATGTCGTCCTGCCGGTCACGCAGTGGGCTGAGGAGAGCGGTACGACCACCAATCTGGAGGGGCGGGTACTGCTGCGTCGGCAGGCCGTCACTCCCCCGGAGGGTGTGCGGAGCGATCTGTATGTCCTGCATCAGCTTGCCGCCCGGGCGGGGGTGGAGAAGGGGTTCCCGGTCGAACCCGAGGAGGTCTTCGAGGAGTTGCGCCGGGCCAGCGCGGGCGGGATCGCCGACTACTCGGGGATCACGTACCAGCGGCTCGCCGAGGAGAACGGCGTCTTCTGGCCGTGCCCCGCACCCGCCACTGACGCGGGGGACGCCGACGACCAGCCTTCGGCCTCGGTGCATCCCGGCTCGCCCCGGCTCTTCCTCGACCGGTTCGCGACCGAGGACGGGCGGGCCCGGTTCGTGCCCGTCACCTACCGGCCGATCGCCGAGGAGCCGGACGCCGAGTACCCGGTGCTGCTGACCACCGGGCGGGTCGTGGCGCAGTACCAGTCCGGTGCCCAGACGCGGCGTGTCGACGAGCTGAACGCCGCCGCGCCCGGGCCGTTCGTGGAGCTGCACCCCCGGCTGGCCGCGCGGCTCGGTGCCGCGGAGGGGGACGCCATCACCGTCGTGTCACGGCGCGGGCGGGCGGTGGCGCCGGCGCGGATCACGACCGCGATCCGCCCCGACACCGTCTTCATGCCCTTCCACTGGCCGGGCGAGGGCCGGGCCAACACGCTGACCAATCCGGCTCTCGACCCGGTCTCCCGGATGCCGGAGTTCAAGGCGTGCGCGGTACGGCTGGAGGTTGCCGTAGGAAGCTGACGGCGGCCCGGGTTACTGCTGCTACCAGGTGACCGGCAGCGTGCGTACGCCGTGGACCGCGCGCCCCTCGTGGGCGTTCATCTCGGCCGGGGCCGTCAGGCGCAGGTCCGGGAGGCGGCGGAACAGGGTGGGCAGGGCGATCTGGAGTTCGGCGCGGGCGAGGGACTGGCCGAGGCAGTTGTGCAGGCCGTGGCTGAATGTCAGGTGGTGCTGGGTGTCCCTGGTGATGTCGAAGGTGTCCGGGTCGGCGAAGGTGTCGGGGTCCCGGTTGGCGGCGTTGAGCGCGATGACGACGCCTTCCCCGGCGCGTACCGTGACGCCACCGATCTCGGCGTCCTCCGTGGCGATGCGGCGTATCCCGATGTGAACGACCGTGAGATAGCGCAGGAGTTCCTCGACCGCACCCGGCACCAGCTCCGGATCGGCGCGCAGCGCGGCCAGTTGGGCGGGGTGGGACAGCAACGTGACCACTCCGAGGGACAGCATGCTCGCCGTCGTCTCATGACCCGCGATGAGCAGCATCACGGCAAGTCCGGCCGCCTCGGCGGCAGTTGCCTCGCCGGTGGCCACACGCTCGGTCGCGAGCCGGCTGAGCAGGTCGTCGCCGGGGTCGGCGGTCTTGGCGGCGAGCAGTTCCATGAGGTACCCGAAGAGTGCGCCCCAGCCCGCCCGCATCGCCTCGGGTCCGTCGGTCACGGTGGCGAACGCGGCGGCGTGCCGATGGATGAACTCCCGGTCCGTGTACGGGACTCCGAGGAGTTCACAGATGACGAGCAGTGGCAGAGGGAGAGTGAACTGCTCCACCAGATCGACGTCGGGCCCCTTGGCCACCAGGTCGTCGATGAGCCGGTCGGTCAACTGCTGGATGGACGGGCGCAGTTCCTCGGCACGACGGAAGGTGAAGTCGGGGATCAGCATCCGGCGCAGCCGGGTGTGGTCGGGCGGGTCCATGGCGAAGAGCTGGCCGGGGGTGGGAGGCGGCGGGGTCGGCTGGAGGCCGGGGAACCCTTCCCGCCGGTTCGACGAGCTGAAGCGTGCGTCGGCCAGAACGGCACGAGCATCCTCGTGCCGGGTCACCAGCCAGGGCGTGTTGCCGCCCCAGAGAGCGATCCGGCTGATCGGGCTCTGCTCGCGCAACACGGCGTATTCGGCGGGCGGGTCGAGCAGGGAGGTGCGCCGCATGGGCAGGGTGGGAAGCGTCGTCTCAGACATGGTCGGTGTCTCCGGCGGGGTGGGGGGCTGCGGCGGGATTGGGGGCTGCGGCGTGGTCGGGGGCTGCGGCTTGATCCGTGGCTGCGGCATCGGCGGGCGCTGCGGCAGTGCCGGTGGGCGTGGCATCGGCGGTGGGCGCGGCTTGGCCGGTGGCTGTGCCGGGAGCAGCGGCTGCGGCATCGGCCGCAGTGGCTGGCGTCGGCGACAGGCCCGCCAGCTTCAGTAGTAGGGCCTTGACGTCCGTCGCCGCGATCGTTTCGGTGCTGTGGTCCGGTGTCGAGCACAGCAGTACGGGGCCGTGGTCGGGGTCGGTCGGGAGGCGGCCGTGGCTGCCTCGGACGCCTGCCGGGTCCAGGGGGACCGTTTGCAGGCGATAGCGGAAGCCCAGTTTTTTGCGGGCCAGTTGGCCTGCCGCGCGTAGTTTCACGTTGGGGACCGTGTTGTCCCACAGGAGTTCGGCGGGGTCGTAGCCGGGCTTGCGGTGGATCTCGACCTGGCGGGCGAAGTCGGGGGCCCGGTCGTCGTCCAGCCAGTAGTAGTACGTGAACCAGGCGTCGGCGTCCGCCACCACGACCAGCTCTCCGGAACGCTCGTGGTCCAGGCCGTGGGTCACCTTGCCGACCGGGCCCAACACCTGGTCCACGCCTTCGAGTTCACCCAGCAGCTTGGCGACTTCGCGTACGTCGTCCGGGTTCCGTACGTACACGTGCGCCACCTGGTGGTCGGCGACGGCGAAGGCTCGGGAGGTCCAGGGGTCGAGGTACTCCATGCCGTCCTGGGTGTACACCTCCAGCAACCCGGCACTGCGCAAGGCCCTGTTGATGTCCACGGGGCGGGAGACCGGGGTGATGCCGTACTCGCTGAGCGCCACCACCGTGGCACCGGCGGCGAGGAAGTGGTCGATCAACGGGCGCAGGGCGTCGTCGAGTTGGCGGGCGGCGCGGATCGACGCCTCGGACTGGGGGCCGGAGCGCTGGGGTTCGTAGTCCATCTGCGGGATGTAGACCAGGGTCAGGTCGGGGTCGTGCTCGTCGAAGACCTGGCGGGCGGCGCCCAGGATCCACTGGGTGGAGGGCATGCCTGCGTTGGGACCCCAGTAGGTGAACAGGGGGAACGGGCCCAGGCGTTCGGTGAGTTCGTCGTGCAGGGACGGCGGCCAGGTGTAGCAGTCGGGTTCCTTGCGGCCGTCGGAGTAGTAGACCGGGCGCGGGGTCACCGTCCAGTCGACGTCGGCGCCCATGGCGTACCACCAGCAGATGTTGGCAACCTTGTAGCCGGGCACCTGCTTTCGGGCCGCGTCCCAGATCTTCTCGCCGCCGACGAGGGCGTTGTGCTGCCGCCAGAGCAGGACGTCACCGACGTCGCGGAAGTACCAGCCGTTGGCCACCGCGCCATGGGTGGACGGGAGTTCACCGGTGAGGAAGGTGGACTGGGCGGTGCAGGTGACCGCGGGGAGTGTCGTGCCCAGGGGGGCTTTGAAGCCTCGGTCGGCGATGGACGCCACGGCGGGCATGTGGTGGAGGAGGGCGGGGGTGAGGCCGACGATGTCCAGGACGACGAGTCGGTTCGTGTTCGGGGTCTCGGTCACGGGTGTCACAGGTGTCGCGGATGTCATGAGGGGTCCTCTTTGAGGCCCAGGCCGGTCAACCGGTCGCGGGCCCAGGCGAGTTCGGCGGCGATGCCGGCGGCGAGGTCGGTGGGCGGGTCGGGCAGGACGGTCCAGGTGTAGGTCTCGACCTCGATGTGGTCGCAGGTCGCCGTCGGGCCGCCCAGGAGTCCAGCGAGGGTGCCCGTGAGCGCGCCGGTGGTTGTCCGGAGAGGCGGCGCGGGCTCGGCGTGCAGCGGGGCGTGGAAGTGGGTGCGCCATGGGGTGGAGGAGCCGGTCGCCGGCAGGCCGTCGCCGTCCAGGGCGTCCGGCAGGTCGTCGACGCCGACCACCGTGCCCTCGGCGACCGTTCGGGTCTGGTGCAGGAACCGTCGTTCGGCCAGTTCACGCAGGGCGGCGATGGCCTGCGGGTCGGTCGGGTCGGGGGCCTCGACCGCGCAGGACGCCTGGAGCTTGACGACCGGCAGTCCGGCCTCGGCGAGCCGCCCGAGGGCGTCCCCGGGTTCCTCGAACTGGACGGCGAGATGGCAGGCGTCCAGGCAGACGCCCAGATAGTCGCGGTCGACGTCGGCGAACTCCCGTACCGCCTGGGTGGTGGTCTCCACGACGCACCCTGGCTCCGGTTCGAAGCCGACCCGGATACGGCGGCCGGTCTCCGACTCCAACTCCCTGAGTCCTGTGGCGAGTTGGTCCAGGGCGCGGCGAGCCCCGTCCGCGCGCTCGTCCTCCCACGGGGTGCGCCAGGCCAGCGGGAGGGTGGAGACGCTGCCGCGTCGGGCGTCGTCGGGGAGGAGGGCGGCGAGGACGCGGGCGCAGTCGAGGGTGTAGGCGAGGCGGGCCGGGTCGGCCCAGTCGGGGAGGTAGACGTCCTTCTTGACGACCTCGCGGTGGAACCCCTCGTAGGGGAAGGCGTTGAGGGTGACCGTCTCCAGGCCACGCACCGCCAGTTCGGACCGGAGAGTCCTCAACGCCCCTTCGTCGGCCGCCAGTTCGGTGACAGCCGTGCGGGCCAGCCAGAGGCCGATGCCGAGTCGGCCCACGCCGAGCCGCTCCCGTACGGGTTCGGCGTAGGCGGCGAGCTGGGCGACGACTCCCGCGAGGTCCTCGGCCTGGTGGACGTTGCTGCAGTACGCGAGGTGGACGGGGGTGCCGTCGGGGTGGCGGAAGCGCACGGGCGGTTCACTCTCCCCCGCGCCGGATGGAGTTGCCCTCGAACGACGAGGTGTCGTCGGGCTTCGGCTCGTCCAGGTCGAGGCGCCCGCTCTGGCCGTAGAAGGCGACGGGGTTGCGCCACAGGACGCGGTCGACGTCGTCGGCGGAGAAGCCGTCGGCGAGCATCGCTATACCGGTCTTGCGTGTCTTCAGGGGGTCCGAACTGCCCCAGTCGGCCGCCGAGTTGACCATGACACGGTCGAGGCCGTGCTCCCGGAGTATGCGGACCATCCGGTCCTCGCTCATCTTCGTCTTCGGGTAGACGGAGAAGCCGGCCCAGCAGCCGCTGTCGAGGACCATGCCGACCGTCAGCTCGTTCAGGTGGTCCAGGACGACGAGTTCGGGGGCGATGCCCGACTCCCGTACGACGTCCAGGGTCCGGCGCGTGCCGGCCGCCTTGTCGCGGTGCGGGGTGTGGACGAGGGCGGGCAGGCCGTGCTCGACGGCGAGTTGGAGCTGGCGGGCGAGGACCTCGTCCTCCTCCTTGGTCATCGAGTCGTAGCCGATCTCACCGACGGCGACGACCCGGTCCTTGGCGAGGTACCGGGGCAGCTCGTCGAGGACGGGGAGGCAGCGCGGGTCGTTCGCCTCCTTCGGGTTGAGGGCGATCGTGCAGAAGTGCTGGATGCCGAACTGGGCGGCCCGGTACGGCTCCCAGCCGAGCAGCGAGTCGAAGTAGTCGTAGAAGGTGTCGGGCGAGGTGCGGGGCTGGCCGAGCCAGAAGGCGGGCTCGACGACGGCCCGGACTCCGGCCGCGTACATGGCCTCGTAGTCGTCGGTGGTGCGGGAGGTCATGTGGATGTGGGGGTCGAAGATGCGCATGGTCACTCGGTTCCGTGGGTGGTGGTCGCGCTGGTCGTTGTTCCGCTGGTGGTGGTTCCGCTGCTGGTGAAGGGGCGTACGAGGGGGGTGATGTCCTCGGGTACGGGGCGTCCGGCCGCCGTCCGTTCGCGGGCGAAGTCGCCGAGCATGCGGGCGAGTTCGGCGTCGGCGCGGTCGTCGAGGCCGGCCACGCGGGCGAGCGGGATCTCGCAGAAGACGCACTTCAGGACGGCCTGGCGGTATTCGTCCGCCGGGAGGTGGGCTGCCGCGTAGGGGCCGAGGGCGGCCTCGATCAGCGTGTTGTCGTTGCCGCGCAGGGTCTGCCGTACGAGGTCCAGGAACCGGCCGGTGCCGTCGCCGTCGAGTTGGGGCAACGCCCGTAGGACGGCGCGTTGTTCGGCGGGGTCGCCGTAGCGGTGGAGCGCCCCCACCTCGTCGGTGAGGGCCTGGTCGCGCAGGGGCAGCGCGGTCAGGAGGAGGGCGCGGACGGCTTCGTCGACGGTCCGGCCGTCGGGCAGCGGGGCGCGTCCGCAGCGGCGGCGGACGGCGGGGAAGAGGGTGCGGATGGCAGTGGGGGCGGCGGCGATTTCGGCCAGGGCGGTGTCGAGCCAGGCGCGGGCTTCGGGGGTGAGGGGAAGGGGGGAATGGGGGGCTGGGCCGGAAAGGGGCATGACGGCGTTCCAGAATGGGAGTGGGAGAAGAGAAAGAAAGGGGGGTCAAGGGAATGTCAGAGCAAAAGAGTTAGCAAAATACTCGTGAATGAATTGCGAAAGAGCAGGCGCTCAGGAGGCGAGCAGGCTCCGGGATTCGGCCCGGCGCAGGAACTCCAGGGAGTTACGGGCGATGTCGGGGGCGTCCAGAGCACCGCCCTGGATCTCGACGGACACCAGACCGCGGTGTCCGAGGTCGGTCAGCGCCGCCAGTACCGACGGGAAGTCGATCTCGCCCGCGCCGAACTCCAGATGCCGGTGGACACCGCGCACCATGTCCTCGATCTGGACGTTCAGCAGGTGCGGCGCGGCCAGGTCGACGCAGTCGAGCAGCGACGGCTCCTCCACGCAGTGCGCGTGTCCGATGTCCAGCGTTACGCCCAACAGCTCGTGTCCGCCGGTCAGTTCACGCAGCCTGAGACACTTCGCGACGGTGTCGACGAACATGTGCGGCTCGGGTTCGAAGGCCAGCGCGACCCCGTACGCCTCCGCCGTCTCCAGCGCCGCCCCGACGCCTGCGGCCAGCCGCCGCCACGCCTCCATCTCCGGAATGTCGTCCGGGGCCGGTCCGCTGCACAACTGGACGGTGGGCGAGCCCAGTTCGGCGGCGACACGGACAGCACGTCGCAGCAGGTCGACCCGGCGGTCCGGTTCGCCGGACATCAGGGTCGGCTGGTGCTTGCCCCAGGGGTCGAGGAAGTAGGGCGCCCCGGTCTCGACGGTGACCGTCAGCCCGAGCCGCGCCAACTGCCCTTGTACACAGGTGACTTGGCGGTCCAGGTCGTCGGCGTACAGGTCGAGGTGGTTGTGGTCGAGGGTGAGGGCGACGCCGTCGTAGCCCAGGTCGGCGAGGATGCCGAGGACGTCGGAGAGACGGTGGTGGGTGAATCCGTTGGTGCCGTAGCCGAATCTCAGGCCCATGACCCGCCCTTCGTCACATTTCTCATGTCGGGACTCACGCCAGGACTCATGTCGGGGACACCCGTCTCGCCAGGCGCTGCGCCACCGGGTGCAGGGCACCCAGGAGTGCGGCGGCGACGGGCGCTCCGGCGCGCGCCGTGAGCGCCGCCTGCAGGGGGACCATGGCGAGGATGCCCGCCCCCACGGCACGCCGTACGGAACTCGCGCCCGGATCGCGTACGGCCTGCGCCTGGGCCCTGCCGTACGTCCCCAGGTAGGCGAGAACTCCCGCGGAGGCGACGGCTGTCCGGGTCACCGTCTCGCGGGGCAGCGGGCGCCGGGGCGGCAGCAGCGCCGGGAGTACGGAGGGCAGCACCGTCGACAGCGCCGTGGCCGAGGACACGGCCAGGGTCGTGGCGGGCAGCCGCGCCGGCGCACCGGAGATCTCATGGCGGCTGAGGGCGGTGATCGTGTACGTGTGCACCCCGGTGAGCAGGGCGGGAAGGGCGCCGCGAGCGAGCGCGCCACCCGTGCCGCCACCACGGGAGCCGTGCGACGGAGGGCTGCCGCCGCCCGCCACCGCACCCGCCAGCACATCGAGCGCACGGGCGCCCGCCATCGCCGCCGGGCCGGCCGGAGTCGACTTCAGTTTCAGGTCGTACGCCCATATCAGCGCCGTCAGCGGGAGCGCGACGGCGAGTCCGCGCCGGCCGCCCGACACCGCCGCGAGGCCGAGGCCGGCGCCGGTCAGACCGGTGGCGACGGCCAGCGCGGTGCGGCGCGGCACCCGGCCGGAGGGCACCGGACGGGCGGGCCGTTCGACCGCGTCGACGGCGGCGTCGGCGTAGTCGTTGAGGGCCATGCCGGCCCAGTAGAGGCAGACGGAGGAGGCCATCGCGCCGGCTGTCCGGGGGCCGAGGGGACGGCCCGCCGCGGTCGCGCCCGCCAGGATGTCACCGGGGACGCTGAGCGCGGCCGGGGCCCGGACCAGGCTCACCAGGTCGGAAAGTAGGGGCAGTTGGAACTTGGCACTTTGTAGGGGTTGTCTGGAACCGGCGGGGGGAATTGCTTTCCGGTCACTCATGGCCCAATCATTACCGAAATTATTTGAAAGCTAATACTCCGATCCGATGATGTTCCTTGTGAGGAACGCGACAGCTGAATCTTGTTGACAAGGGTTGTCAGTTGCCCGTGCCCGCGCCGGTGTTCTCCTTGTCGGGGTCGATGCCGACGGTGAGGGTGCCGGTGAAACCCTTGGAGATGTCACCGGTGAGAGTCATCAGACCGTCCTTGGCGCCGCCTCCGCCGTAGACCATGTCGTCGTCCAACTTGGTGAAGGTACCGACGTGTTGGCTGTACGGCGTGACCTTGTAGACCTCGTCGCCGTACTTGTCCTCGAAGAAGAGCTGGCCGGTCCAGTTGACCTTGCCGCCCTCGTAGGTGTTGTCCGCCTTCTTGCCACCGGTGTGCACCTTGACGTGGATGTGCGTGGTGCGCGGGGTGTACCAGCCGGGGTAGATCGTCGTGAACTCGACGATCCCGTCGGCGTTCGTGGTCTGGAAGCCGCGCAGGAAGGTCTTGTCGTTCGCGCCGCTGGTGTCCTCGCTCTCGGAGGGCACCGAGGTGCCGCCCGGGCTGGTGGTGGTGTACCCGGAGTAGTAGCCCCAGGCGTCGCAGTGCCAGATCTCGACGGCCGCGCCCACCACCGGACCGCAGTCCTCGGTCTGGTCACGAACCGTCAGCTTCACCGTGAGCGGTACGCCCTTCTTGCCCTCCGTGATGTCCTTCCGGAAGAGCTGGCCCTCGATGTAGTAAGGCCCCTCCGTGACACTGGAGTTGAGCACGCAGACGTCGCCCGGGACGGCGGCCGCGGACGCGGAGGGCGTCGGGGAGGCGGCGGCCGCGGAGGTGTCCGAGTCGGAGTCCGAGGAGCACGAGGTGAGCGCGAGGCCCAGTCCCGCCCCGGCGGTCACGCCGGTGATCGCGAGGGCACGCCGTCGGCTGAGGTCGGTCCTGCCGGTGATGTCACTGTCGTTCATGGGCGGAGGGTAGGTGCGGCCGGTGCGCGGGCCGGGCTGGCGCACAGGGCGGTCGCCCACACGGACCAGCCCCGTTGCCTTCTGCCCTTCGGCTTCAGCGGCGCGCGTGCCAGTCTCCGCCCTCGATACGTCTGCCGTGCGCCCGCAGCCGGGTGGCCACGGCGGGTGCGGCGACGTACACCCAGGCGCGTACGACGGTGCCGTCGGCGTCGAGTGTCACCGGGCGGGTCACCCGCTCGTACAGGCTGCGCGGGTCGCCCGGCACGCACTCCTCCAACTCGTCGAGCACGGCGAGCAGTTCGTCGTACGCCTCCGGCAGCGCGGTGACCACTTCCCCGTGCACGACCCCGCCGGGTTCCGGCACGGCGTACGGGTAACCGGGCCCGTCGTACAGCGCCGCGTCCGCCAGCCGCCCCGGACGCTCCGACTGCGTACGGCCGCGCAGGAAGTGGTCGTGGTTGTGCTCGCCGGGCCGGAGGGTGCCGTAGACGAAGAAGGGGAGTCTCACCGGTCGGTCTCTCATTCGTGGGGACGGCGTTCGTGTGGACGGCGTTCGTGTGGACGGCGTTCGTGTGGATGGGGAAACGATTCTCGCCATAAGTCGAGGTGAAGGCGTACGCAGTCTGGACACGACATGTCATGGCCCCTTAAACCTGAGCGATCACCGCCGCCTTCGTCCCCACACAAAGGAGACCGATGACCTCTCGTCGGAGATCGATGACCTCCCGTCTCGCCGCGGCCGGCGTGGCCGCCACCACCACCGCCCTCCTGGCCGCCGCGCTCTCCCCCACCGCCGGCGCGGCCGACAGACCGACCCGGGACACCGCGATCAGGAACGCGGTCACCGCACTCGTGGACCAGGCCGCTCACCTGGGCCTGACTTCCGTACAGGGCACGACAGTTCGGGACGTCATCGTCGACAAGGACGGCAGCCAGCACGTCCGCTACGACCGGACGTACCGTCAGCTCCCGGTCCTGGGCGGTGACTTCGTGATCCATCTGACCCCCGAGGGCACCTACCGAGGGGCGAGCCGCGCCACGACCCGCCCGATATCCCTGTCCACGATCCGCCCGGCGGTGTCGGCCCCGAGGGCGGCCGACCTGGCGACGGCGGCGCTGCGCGCGGTGAACGTGGGCGAGCTGCTGAAGAAGATAACGACCAAGCAGGAGCTGGTAGTTGATGCCCTGCACGGCGCCCCGAAGCTCGCCTGGCGGACGAACGCGGTGGCGCAGGACTCGGCCGGCAACCCGGTCGCCCGGACCGTGGTGACCGACGCGACGACCGGCGCCCAGATCGACGCCTGGGACAGCATCGAGACGGCGACGGGTGACGGGCAGTCCCTGTACGGCGGCACGGTCCCGTTGGAGACGACGGTCTCCGGATCGACGTACCAGCTGAAGGACGCGACGCGCGGCAACACGTACACGGGCGACGCCGAGAACGGCACCGACCTGTGCATTCTCGGGATCTGCATCATCCGCGCGCCCGCGACGCTCTTCACGGACGCGGACAACCACTGGGGCACGGGGACGACGGCGGACCGGGCCTCGGCGGCGGTGGACGCGCAGTACGGCACCGACGAGACGTGGGACTACTACAAGGACACGTTCGGGCGCAGCGGCATCAAGGGCGACGGGGTCGGCTCGTTCAACCGTGTGCACTACGGCAGCAGCTACAACAACGCGTTCTGGGACGACACTTGCTTCTGCATGACGTACGGCGACGGTGACGGTACGACGTTCGGTCCGCTGGTCTCGCTGGACGTGGCCGGCCACGAGATGACGCACGGTGTCACGTCCGCGACGGCGGACCTGACGTACTCGGGCGAGCCGGGCGGACTGAACGAGGCGACGTCGGACATCTTCGGCACTCTGGTGGAGTTCAACGCGGCCAACTCCACCGATCTCGGGGACTACTTGATCGGCGAGAAGATCGTGAAGTCGGGCTTCGGCCGCTCGGCCCTGCGGTACATGGACGAGCCGTCGAAGGACGGGAACTCGGTCAACTGCTGGAGTTCCAGCGTCGGGAACCTCGACGTCCACTACTCCTCGGGCGTCGCGAACCACTTCGCGTACCTGCTGGCGGAGGGCAGCGGCGCGAAGACACTGAACGGCGTCAGCTACAACTCCCCTACCTGCAACGGCAGTTCGGTCACCGGCATCGGCCGGGCCAAGCTGGGCGCGATCTGGTACAAGGCGCTGACGACGTACATGACGTCCTCGACGAACTACGCGGGCGCCCGCACGGCGACGCTGAACGCGGCGCGGGATCTGTACGGGGCGGGCAGCACGGAGTACGCGGCGGTGGGCGCGGCCTGGAGTGCGGTGTCGGTGGGCTAATGGGACCCGGTGCAGCGCGAGGCCGGCCCCGGGCGTTTCGCC
>NZ_JBSFDA010000231.1:0-13019 GCF_053593675.1 Streptomyces sp. NPDC002156
TCTTTTTTGGATCTGGGGTGGTCGGGGGGGGGGGGGGGGGTGGGGGCCCCCCCCCCCCAGGGATGGGAACGGGTAGGGGCGGCGGGGGCGAAAATCCCTTGGTGGGGGTCAGGGCAGTCTTGGGAAGCGGGACTGGAGTGTCCAGATCGCCGGGTTTTCGTCGAGTGCTTCGTGGAGGTCCGTCAGGTCCGCCAGGATGTCGTGGAGGAAATCCCTTGCCTCCTTGCGGAGTTCGGCGTGGGAGAAGGTGAGGGGCGGTTCGTCCGCCGGCATCCAGTCCGACTCGATGTCCACCCACCCGAAGCGGCGCTGGAACAGCATGCGGTCGGTGGACTCGGTGAAGTCCAGTTCCGCGTACTGGGGGCGGGAGGCGCGGGAGCCTGCGGGGTCCTGGTCCAGCTGCTCCACGATGTCGCACAGCGCCCACGCGAAGTCGAGCACCGGCACCCATCCCCAGGCTGTGGACAACTCCCGGTCCGCCTTGGTGTCCGCGAGGTAGACGTCACCGCAGAACAGGTCGTGGCGGAGTGTGTGGACGTCCGCGCGGCGGTAGTCCGTCTGCGGGGGGTCCGGGAAGCGGTTGGAGAGGGCGTAGCCGATATCGAGCACGGAGGTGATGGTGTCACGGAGGGATTCCCACCCGGGAGCCTGTGTCCTCTGTCCTCAGGGCGTGATAGCGCGAAAGCCCCCGGCCCAGACGCCAATCGCGCTCGGCCAGGGGCTTTTCAGCCGCCGGTACTACTCGGGCTCAGACTCAGACGTTGACGCCGAAGTCCTGGGCGATGCCCACCAGGCCCGAGGCGTAGCCCTGGCCGACCGCGCGGAACTTCCACTCCGCGCCGTTGCGGTACAGCTCGCCGAAGACCATCGCCGTCTCCGTCGCCGCGTCCTCCGAGAGGTCGTAGCGGGCGATCTCCGCGCCGCCGGCCTCGTTCAGGATGCGGATGTAGGCGTTGCGGACCTGGCCGAAGTTCTGCGAGCGGTTCTCGGCGTCGTAGATCGAGACCGGGAAGACGATCTTGTCGATGTCGGCCGGGAGGCCGGCGAGGTTGACCTTGATCGCCTCGTCGTCGCCCGCGCCCTCGCCCGTGCGGTTGTCGCCGGTGTGGACGATCGTGCTGTCCGGGGTCTGCTTGTTGTTGAAGAAGACGAAGTGGCCGTCCGAGTAGACCTTGCCTTCCAGGTTGACCGCGATCGCCGAGGCGTCGAGGTCGAAGTCCGTGCCGGTGGTGGTGCGGACGTCCCAGCCGAGGCCCACGGTGACGGCGGTCAGGCCCGGAGCCTCCTTGGTGAGCGAGACGTTGCCACCCTTGGACAGGCTTACAGCCATTGTTGGGAGTCCTTCCCTCGTTTTTTGACGTACGTGCGTGCGGTGACGAAGCTACCGTCACCTCCTTGAACGCCGACGGGGGTACCGAAGGTTCCGCGCGGCTTTACTTTCTTTACCTGTTTTGACGGCCCGCCCGGCGAAAACGGGGTGACGTGGACCGGACAGCCGCGCGACCATGGTGGGCATGTCCGGTCCCTACCTCATCCGTGGCTCCGTCTCGCTCCCCGAGGCCGAGCTGATGTGGCGTTTCTCGCGGTCCGGCGGGCCGGGCGGGCAGCACGTCAACACCAGTGACTCCAGGGTCGAGCTGAGCCTCGACCTCGCGAACACCGAGTCGCTGCCCGAAGTGTGGAAGCGGCGCGCCCTGGAGCGCCTCGCCACCCGGCTCGTCGACGGAGTCGTCACCGTCCGCTCCTCCGAGCACCGCTCGCAGTGGCGCAACCGTGAGGCGGCGGCCGTACGTCTGGCCGCCCTGCTCGCCGAGGCCACCGCACCGCCGCCCAAGCCGCGCACTCCCACCCGTATCCCGCGCGGAATCAATGAACGCCGTTTGCGGCAGAAGAAAGCGCGCGCGGATGTGAAGCGGGGCCGTACCGGACGCGACTGGGGTTAGCGGGACCGGAGTTGGTCGGTAACCGGTCGCCGCGATCACCGGATCGGCGGCACCGGATGAACGATCGTGAATTTCCGAACGGCCGGGAGAAAAAACCGTGGAACGGCCCCGGGAATGAATTTCTCGCCGTGGGATGCGAATCACACCGATGGCGATGGCGATGGCGATGGCGATGGCGATGGCCAACCCCAACCCCAAGCCCAACCCCAAGCCCTCCTCTAGGTCAGTTTCAGCACCCCTACCGTCTGGCCCCCGCTCGTCTCCCCGGTCGGGGTGAAGCCCAGGGCCAGATAGAAGGGCTCGGGGCCGGTCGGGCCGGGGTGCCAGGTGACGTAGAGGTCGGTGCCGCCTCGGCGGCGGATTTCGGCGGCGACGGACTCGACGGCGAAGCGGCCGTAGCCCTTGCCCTGTTCGGCGGCCGCGATGTTCAGGCGCCAGAGGCCGGAGCGCAGGTCGGCGCCCGTGCCGTCCCAGGCGATGTCGAAGAAGGCCATGAGGAAACCGACGGGCCGCTCCCCGTCGAGGATCAGCCGGGGCCAGGCCGTGCGCGGATGGACGTACGCCTCCGCCAGGGACTTCATGACCGGCGAGACCGCGTGTTCCTGGTCCGGGCGGACCCGTACGGCGACGGCCGCGTCGAAGTTGTCGGAGCTGATCCGCTCCAGCCTGAGTGAGGCGTTCGGCACGTTCGGCGCGTTCGTCATGCGGGCAACCTAAGCGGCCGGGAACTCGCTTGACCAGCGAGTTTCCCGTCAGCCCGGCTTCAGTCCCGTCTCAGCCCAACTGGCGGTAGCGGCCCCGGAAGTACGCCAGCGGGCCCCCGTCCGCGCTCGGTGTCGTCGCCGTCAGGACGCGGCCGATGATCAGGGTGTGGTCGCCCGCCGGGATCCGCTGTTCCGTGCGGCACTCCAGGTTCGCCAGGGCGCCGCCCACCAGGGGAGCGCCGGACGCGCCGCCCCGGACGTACGGGATGTCCGCGAAGAGGAGGCGGTCGCTGATGCGGCCCTTCATGGCGAAGCGGCCCGCGATGTGGCGCTGGCTCTCGGCGAGGACGGAGACCGCCCACAGGGGCTGTTCGGCGAGCAGGTCGTCCATCCGGGAGCCCTCGCGCACGCTGACCATGACCAGGGGCGGGTCCAGGGAGACCGACAGGAAGGCGGTCGCGGTCATGCCGACGTCCTCGCCGACCGGTGCCTGGGGGTCGTCGGCGTCGAGGGACGCCTCCCGTGCGGTCACCAGGACCACGCCCGAGGCCAGGCGGGACATGGCGGCGCGGAAGTCGTCGTTGCTCACGCCCCCAGGATGCCCGCCCGGAGGGGCCGGGGTGGCATGGGGGGCGGGCGAGGTGGGTACGGCAGGTACGGCAGGGGGAGTCAGCACACGGGAAAACGTATGCGCCGCTCCTGCCCCACCACATCGGACCAGCGCCCGAACCCGGACCTAGGACTCCCGACCGAGATCCCGATCAAGGTCCTTGCCGATTCCCAAGGGGCGGTAAAGATCGGGAACGGCCACGCCGACTTCTTCTCCCCCGTATCCTCGCTCGTAGTATCCGCACAGATACAAAGTTTGCGTTCAGTAAACGCACAGGGAGAACCCAGAAACTCCACTCAATTGCTCATCTTTCGCTGTGACTTGAGTCACAGGTGCCCCTTTTTGTTGACCCTGTGTACCGAGTGGGCAGCGCGCTGTGATTCAGTGGCGGGGATGGTGGGATAGGCGGAGGGAGGGCGAATGGAGACCGACCAGGAGCCGTACGTCCGTCTCGCGACCTTGCGGCAGCTGCACCAGGTCATGGCGGACATGAACACCGCGCGCAGTCTGGCGGACACACTCCAGACCGTCGCCGACGGGGTCGTGAACGGCCTCGGTTACGAGCTGGCATGCGTCAATCTCGTCCGCCCCGACGGCGATCTCGTCGTCGCCGCCTTCGCCGGGAACTCCGCCGCCGAGGCCCTCATCACCGGCCGGGTCGGCTCCCGCGACTCCTGGGAGCGCCGGCTCGCGATGGGCGAGGCCTGGGGCGACCTGGTCTTCATACCGCACACCGAGGGCTGGGTCCTCGACGACGACGACGTCCCGCAGTGGTACACCGACGGCCCCGCCCCGCGCTTCGAGGACGAGTGGCACCCCTCGGACCGGCTCTTCGCCCCGATGTTCACGCCCAGCGTGCCCGGCAGCAGCAACTTGGGCGAACTGATCGGCGTCCTGTCCGTGGACCGGCCCCGCAACGGCCGCCGACCGGGAGCGTGGGGCAAGGAAGCGCTCCAGATGTACGCTTTTCAGGCCGCGATCGCGATCAGCAACGCACGTCTACGCGCGAATATGCAGCGGGCACTGGTCAGACTCGAACGCGAGCAGCAGGCGCTGCGCGCCAGCGAGGAAAGCTTCCGGCAGGCCTTCGAGTACGCCCCCTCCGGCATGGCCATAGCCGAGATGGGCGGCGACCAGCACGGGCGAATACTCCGCACCAACGACGCCCTGTGCCGCCTCCTGGGCCGCCCCGCCTCCGCGATGCGCCGCTACGCCTTCTCCGACCTCGTGCACCCCGAGGACATCGGCACCCTGCTCCGCACCTCCGCCGAGGGCGGGCGCGCCGAACTCCGGCTCTGTCGCCGTGACGGCTCCTATCTGTGGGTGTCGCTGCGCAACTCCGTCGTCGCGGACGCCGCCGACGGCCCGCGCTTCCTGCTCACCCACGTCGAGGACATAGAGGAGCGCAAGCGCCGCGAGCTGCAGCTCGCCCACCGCGCCTCCCACGACTCCCTGACCGGCCTGCCGAACTCCGCCGAGCTGCGCTCCCGGCTCAGTGCCCGTCTCTGTCAGCGCCCGCAGTCGGCGGAGCCGGGCCTGGTCGAGTCGGTCGACGCGGCCTACGGCCACTCCCAGCCCGACCCGTACGGCCGCAACGACCAGTACACGGCGACGGCGACGCCCGTGGCGGCCGACGGCACGCTCCAGACGTACGACGCGAACGGCCACGCCTTCGCCCTCCGCGGCGCCTCCGAGGGGTACGGCGCCTACGACCACCACGTCCACACGGTCGCCCCCGAGGGTGAGAAGGACGACGGCACGAAGGGGCTCGCGGTTCTCTTCTGCGACCTCGACGGCTTCAAGTCGATCAACGACCGCTTCGGGCACAACGCCGGCGACGCGGTACTGATCGAGGTGGCCCGGCGGCTCGGCCGCGCCGTGCGCGACGGCGACACGGTGGCCCGGCTCGGCGGCGACGAGTTCGTCGTGCTCGCCGACGGCCTCGGCCGGGCCGACGCCCAGGACCTGGCCGTACGCCTGCGCAACGAGATCATCCAGCCCATCCGGGTCGACGGCCGCGCGATGCGGGTCGGCGCGAGCTTCGGCATCGGGTGGGCCCAGTGCGGGATGACGGCGGACGAGGTCCTGAAGTCGGCCGACGAACGGATGTACGTCGAGAAACGATCTCGTCCCAAACAGCACCGCCGGGCTGGATGATCACCAGGTCAGTGGCCTGCCGGTGACCCCGTGCGGGCAGAGTCACCCGTTTGGGGCAGTGGGAGCGGGTAGGCTCGCTATTCGCATTGCATGTTTCAAAAAACCCCGCAACACCCCCGCAGTAGTCCCACCCCGCACCTGTTGAGGAGTACCAAGGGATGACGCCCGGCAACAGCGGCGCGAGCACGCCCGAGGACGACGATCCGTTCGGCTACCTGTACGAAGACGGCCAGGCAAACGGAGCCCAGCCGCCGTCCGGCGGTTACGGCTACCCGAACTCGGTCGGCCGGGTGCGGCCGGTCGGTGAGCGTCAGTACAGCCCGTCGGCGGGCCCGGGGCAGGGTCCCGGCCAGGGCCCGCAGCCGGCGTACGGCCAGACCGCCCCGACCGCCCCGACCGCGCAGTACGGCCAGACGGTCCCGCAGCAGCAGGGGGCGTACGGCAGCAGCCCGAACGCCCACTACCAGGCCCCCGAGGCCTTCGGCGGCGGTCCCACGGGTCCCCAGCAGCAGCACGCGTACAGCGGTGGCAACGGCAGAGGCGGGCGGGGTGGCGGGCCCAACACCAAGGGGCTGCTGATCGGCGCGATCGCGGTGGTCGCCGCGGTCGTCATCGGGATCGGCGTGGCCATGATGGGCGGCGACGACGACAAGGACACCGGCGCCGACGCCAGCGCGTCCCCGTCGACCGGGCAGAGTGCCGAGCCGTCCCCGTCGGCCAGCGCCTCGGAGTCCGCCGACGCGGAGCTGCCGACCATCGACGCGAAGGCGCTGCTGCTCGGCGGTGGCGCCAGTGCGGTGTCGGACGTCGACGGTGCGCAGGCCGCCGGCGGTGTCTATGTGGGCAACTTCAACAACGTGGGCGCGTCCGTCACTTGGAACGTGAGCGGGATCGCGAAGGAGGGGGAGTACCGGCTGTACGTCAACTACGGCGTACCCGGTAAGGACGCCTCCGCGACGCTGACGGTCAATGGGACGGCGCAGTCTCGGCCGCTGAACCTGAGCAACTTCGCGAAGGCCGCCGAGGGCGACTACGCGAAGGGGTGGACGAACACGTGGGCGTCCGTCCAGCTGAACAAGGGCACGAACACGATCAAGATCTCCTGTGAGCAGGGGGATCAGTGTGATGTGAACTTGGATCAGTTGTATCTGGCTGCTGCTGAATAGGGGCTTCTGGGCTCGGTGGTTCGTCCGCGGGTCGGTGGGGGCTTGTCGCGCAGTTCCCCGCGCCCCTGAGGGGGCGCGTCTACGCGGCCGTTGCTTCAGTTGTCACCGTTACTCGGCTTAGTAGCTGCTCGTACGTTGGTCTGTCGAACTCGCCTGCCGTCGGGGACATTACCGTTGCCGTTGACAGGGCTGTTGCTCTGGTCAGGCGTTCGGGCCAGGGGAGTTGGTCGATCAGGCCTGACAGGAGGCCCGCTACCGCTGAGTCGCCTGCGCCTGTCGGGTTGCCCCTGACGCGGGTCGGCGGGGTCGCTCGCCAGCGGCCCTCCGGGGTCACCGCCAGCAGGCCGTTCGGGCCCAGTGAGGCAACCACCGCGCGTGCACCGCGTCTGCGGACGTCCCGGGTGGCCTGTGACGGTTCGTGGGAGCCGGTGAGTTCGGTGAGTTCGGCGGCGTTCGGCTTGACCAGGTCGGGGCGGGCCGCGACGCCGCGCCTGAGCGGCTCCCCGCTGGTGTCGAGCAGTACGGGTACGGCGGCTGCCCGCGCGGTGCGGATGAGGTGGGCGTACGCGCCCACCGGCACACCCGGCGGCAGGCTTCCGCAGAGGGCCACCACCGAGACGGACGGCAGCAGCCCCTCGTACACGTCCTGGAAGGCGGACCACTCGGCCGGGGTGATCTGCGGGCCCGGTTCGTTGAGTTGGGTCGCTTCCGGTGTCAGGTTCGCGGCCGTCTCCTCGACCACCGCTATCGTGCGGCGAGTTGAGCCCGACACCGGGACCAGGGCGTCCAACACACCTGGTGTGGCGGTGAGTTGGTCCTGTACGGCCCGTCCGGCCGGGCCGCCCGCGAAACCGGTGACCGTCACCTCGTGGCCGAGGGCGGCCAGGACCCGTGCCACGTTCAGGCCCTTGCCGCCCGGGCGTTCGGTCACCGAGGTGACCCGATGGGAGGCGTACGGGCGCAACTCCCGTACGCGGTACGTGATGTCCAGCGCGGTGTTCAGCGTGACCGTGAGGATCACCGGGGCTGCCTCCCTCCCTCGGTATCAGGGCAGTTGAGGCTTCACTACCCAACTGCCCTTGCGCATCACGCCCTTGAGCGCGAAGTCCGCGTCGAGCAGTACCAGGTCCGCGTCCTTGCCCGGTTCCAGGGAGCCCACTCGGTCGTACATCCCCAGCAGACGGGCCGGGTTGGCCGACAGAGCGGCGACCGCGTCCGCGACGGGGATGTGGTCGACGGTGACCGCTCGGCGGAACGCGCGGTCCAGGGTGAGGGTCGAGCCCGCGATCGAACCGCCCTCGACCAGCCGTGCCACGCCCTCGCTTACCTCGACCTCCAGCGGGCCGAGGAGGTAACGGCCGTCGCCGAAGCCGGCCGCGTCCATCGCGTCCGTGATGAACGCCACGCGGTCCGCTCCCGCGTGGTGGAAGGCGAGTTGGAGGGAGGCGGGGTGGAGGTGGGTTCCGTCGTTGATGAGTTCTACCGTGATCCGTTCGTCTTCCAGTAGCGCGGCGATCGGGCCCGGGGTGCGGTGGCCCAGGGGCGGCATCGCGTTGAAGAGGTGTGTCGCCACCGTCGCGCCCGCGTTGATTGCTTCTACCGTCTGCTCGTACGTCGCGTCCGTGTGGCCGATCGCCGCGATGACGCCGTGCTCGGCGAGCAGCCGTACGGAGTCGAGGCCGCCGGGGAGTTCGGTGGCGAGGGTGACCATGCGGGCGTGGCCGCGCGCCGCGTCGATCAGCTTGCGGACCTCCGCCGGGTCCGGGTCGCGCAGCAACTCCTCGGAGTGGGCGCCCTTGCGGCACGGGGAGATGAAGGGGCCCTCGAAGTGGACGCCGGCGATGTCGCCCTGCTCGGCCAGTTCGGAGAGGAGGCCGGCCTGGGCGGTGAGGGTGTCCATGTCGCCGGTGACCGTGCTGGCTACGAGGGTGGTGGTGCCGTGGGTTCGGTGGGTGTGGATGCCCCTGAGTACGTCTTCTGCTGTGCCGGAGGTGAAGGAGGCTCCGCCGCCGCCGTGGTTGTGGAGGTCCACGAAACCGGGGACCAGCCAGTGGCCCCGTACGTCGATCTCGTGGGCGTTTTCGGGGGCGTGCTCGGTGAACTTGGTTCCCTCGACGGCTAGTTGGGCGCCGTCGGTGATTCCTGTGGGGAGTACCAGCTTGGCGCCCTTGAGTACCAGGTTGTGTGCATGGTGCGGGGCGGTGGGGGCTGGTCGCGCAGTTCCCCGCGCCCCTAGGTGGGTTGCCATCAGGGCGTTGCCTCCGTGAGGTCGGTGACGGTCAGGAGATCCCAGGCCAAGAGGCCCGCGCCCAGGCAGCCTGCTGTGTCTCCCAGGGCTGCGGGGACGATGGTCGGGAGCTTCTGGAAGGTGATCCGTTGCTGTACTGCGGTGCGTAGCGGGGTGAACAAGGTGTCGCCCGCCTCCGCCAGGCCGCCGCCGATGATCAGGGTGCGGGGGTCCAGGAGGGTGAGGGCGGTGACCAGGCCGTCGGCCAGGGCGTCGATCGCCGCCTGCCAGACTTCGTGGGCGCGTGGGTCGCCTGCGTCCACCGCTCTGGCGCAGTCCGCCGCGTCTGCGTCGGGGGTCCCCGAGGCCGTCGCCCAGGCCTCGCTCACCGCTGACGCCGATGCGTACCGTTCCAGGCAGCCTCGCTGGCCGCATGGGCAGGGGGCGCCGCCGGGGCGTACGACGATGTGGCCGATCTCGCCCGCGAAGCCGTGTGCGCCCGCCTCCACGCGGCCGTCGATGCCGATCGCGCCCGCGATGCCGGTGCCCAGGGGGACGAAGAGGAAGCGGTCGGCTCCCTGGCCCGCCCCGATCCGGCCCTCCGCCAAGCCGCCCGTGCGGACGTCGTGGCCCAGGGCGACCGGCAGGCCGAGCCGTTCGGTGAGCAGGGCGCGCAGGGGTACGTCACGCCAGCCGAGGTTCGCCGCGTAGACGGCGAGGCCACGGTCGGCGTCGACGATGCCGGGGACGGAGACCCCGGCGGCCACGGCGCTCTCGCCGAGGTGGGCGATGCCGTGGGCGCGCAGGTCGGCGGCGAAGCCGAGGATCGCCTCGACCACGGCGTCGGGGCCGCGCTCGCGTCCGGTCGCACGGCGCGCCTGGTGCAGCAGGGCGCCGTCCGGCCCGATCAGGGCGGCTTTCATCGCGGTGCCGCCCACATCGAGGGCGATGACATGTCTCACGGGGACAGTGTGGCCCGTCTACCCACAAGAGGTCTAGTCCACTCACGTGGTGTAGACCTGGTAGGTCACGCAAATAAATTGAACGTACCAATGAACACATCTGTGAACGTTCGGTCGGGGTTTGGGGTTGAAGCAGTGCAGCGGCACAGGACAGGCATGATCGCGGCGGTGTCCGCACTCGGGATGACGGCGGCCCTCGGGGGCTGCGGAGCCACCGGTTCGGGTGAGGTCACCCTGAAGCTGGTCGCCGCCGACTACGGCGACTCCGACGCCAACAGCTCCCAGAAGTACTGGGACGATCTGGTCGCGGCGTACGAGGACGCCAACCCGGAGGTGAAGGTCGACGTCAGCGTCTACTCCTGGAACGACGTCGACCGCAAGGTCAAGGAGATGGTCGCCGCCGGTGACGCGCCCGACCTGGCGCAGATCGGCGCGTACGCCGACTACGCGGCCAAGGGCGAGCTGTACCAGGCCGACGAGCTGCTCTCCATCCCGACGCAGGCCGATTTCGTCGCCCAGCTGGCCGACGCCGGCAAGGTCAAGCGCACCCAGTACGGCATGCCCTTCGCCGCCTCCACCCGCCTGCTCTTCTACAACAAGAAGCTCTTCACCGAGGCCGGTCTCACCCCGCCCACCACCTGGAGCGAGCTGGCCGCCGACGCCGCCGCGCTGAAGGAGGCGGGCGTGAAGTACCCGTACGCCCTCCCGCTCGGACCCGAGGAGGCGCAGGCCGAGACCCTCCAGTGGCTGCTCAGCGGCGGCGACGGCTACACCAGCGCCGTGGGGACGTACGGCATCGACTCCCCGCAGAACATCGAGACGTTCACCTGGCTCAAGGACGAACTCGTCGACAAGGGCCTCACCGGTCCCGTCGCCCCCGGCAAACTCAACCGGGCCGACGCCTTCGCCGCGTTCGCGCGCGGGGAGGTCGGCATGCTCAACGGCCATCCCTCGCTGATGAAGACGGCGGTGGCGCAGGGCGTGGACGTCGGCATGGTGCCGATGCCGGGCGAGGAGAGGTCGACGCGGGCCGCGATGGGCGTCGCCGACTGGATGATGGCGTTCAAGCAGAACGGCCACCGAAACGAGGCCGGCAAGTTCCTCGACTTCGTCTACGACGAGAAGAACGTGCTCGCCTTCTCCCGCAAGTACGACCTGCTGCCGGTCACCACCTCGGCCTCCGCGACGATGTCCGCCGCCGCCCAGGACAAGGATCTCGCCCCCTTCCTGGAGGAACTCCCGACCGCCCAGCTCTACCCCGTCGGCAAGACGTCCTGGGCGCAGGTCAGCGCGGACATCAAGAAGCGGATCGGTACGGCGTTCGCGGCGAACGGCAGCCCGGAAGCGGTCCTGACGACGCTTCAGGCGGAGGCCAACTCGGCGCAGAACGAGGCCGATACCGCCGAATAGGGCGGTGCACGAAGGGCTGGGCGGCCGGGAAATGTTGCACGGCCGAAACGCCCGGGGCATTGGACCGGACCCCATGGTGCGGGAGGCTCTACGCGCGTCCACAGAGCGTGACGCGTGTGCCTCCCCGGGAGGGGTCTGCCGTGCGAGAAGTGTGGGGCGGGAGTCGTTGGCCGGTCTTCGCCGCCGTGACGGTTCTGAGTATGGGGTCCGTCCTGGTGCTGGGCGGCTGCGGCGCGAGCGGTGAGGGGTCCGGCGGGGTCACCCTCACCGTGGTCGCCACGAACTACGGCGACGGCGTCGTCAAGAACTCGGAGTCGTACTGGAACCGGGTCGACACCGCCTTCGAGGCCGCCAACCCCGGCATCCGGCTCGACGTCAAGGTGTACGAGCCCGGCGAGGCCGAGACGCAGGTCGCCAAGATGGTCGCGGCCGGCGACCCGCCCGACATCGCCCAGATCGGCAACTACGCGGACTACGCCGCCGACGGCCTCCTCTACCCGGCCGACGACCTGCTCTCCATCCGCGTCCAGGGCAACTTCCTGCCCAATCTCGTCGACGCGGGCACCACGGACCGCACCCAGTACGGCCTTCCGTTCCTCGCCTCGACCCGCCTCCTCTACGTCAACAAGACCCTCTTCGCCGAGGCCGACCTCGAACCCCCCACCACCTGGGCGGAGTTGAGGACCGCAGCGAAGGTCCTGGACGACCGGGGCGTGAAATACCCGTACGCGCTCCCGCTCGGCCCCGAGGAGGCACAGGCGGAAACTCTCCAGTGGCTGCTCGGCGGAGGCGGCGGATACACGGGTGACACCGGCGAGTACGACATCGCCTCCACCCGGAACATCTCCACCCTCACCTGGCTGCGCGACCGCCTCGTAGGCGAGGGCCTGACCGGCCCGATCCCACCCGACCGCCTCAACCGCAAGGCCGCGCTCCAGGCCTTCGTGGACGGCGAGGCGGGCATGGTCAGCGCGCCGGGCGCGCTCGTACGGGAGATCGCGCGGTCCGTCGACCCCGTGGCGTACGAGGCCGTCCCGATGCCGGGGCGCACGGCGGGCGTGTCGACGGCGACCGTCGGTACGTCGGACTGGATCGCCGCGTTCAAGGACGGCGGCCATGCCAAGGAGATCGGTACGTATCTCAACTTCCTGTACGAGGACAAGAACGTGGTGGATCTCGCGGGCACGTACCAGTTGCTGCCGGTGACGTCGTCGGCGTCCACGTCGATGCGGGCGAACAAGACGTACGAGGACCTGTGGGACGGCCTGGACGCGCTCGGCACCGCCCAGCTGTACCCGGTAGGCAAGCCGTCGTGGGCGGCCACGAGCCGGAACATCCAGAAGACGGTCGGTGGGGCTGTGGTGGGGGAGGGGGAGCCGGGGGAGGTGCTGGGGGCGATACAGCGGGCGGCGACGGTGGAGTGACTCCGGGTGTCAGTGGTGGGGGCTACGGTTTCTTTTCATGGACGACGGGGAGCGGCTGGGGCAACGGGAGCAGGACATTCTTGCGCTGGAGCGGCGGGGGTTCGCGGGGCCGGGGGCGAAGGAGCGGGCGATACGGGAGGAGCTGGGGTTGGCGCCTGTGCGCTATTACCAGCTGCTGAACGCGTTGCTGGACGATGAGCGGGCGCTGGCGTGTGATCCGGTGACGGTGAATCGGTTGCGGAGGGTGCGGGAGGGGAGGCGGGGTGAGCGGTAGGGGGTGCCGGGTGTGTTCTCGCCCCCGCCGCCCCTACCCGTCCCATCCTCGGGGGCTGCGCCCCCAGACCCCCCCTTTGTCCTCAAACGCCGGACGGGCTGAAATACCAACCCCGGCCGGGGCTTGATCTTTTAGCCCGTCC